>NZ_JBFBCG010000014.1:0-118499 GCF_040683105.1 Streptomyces sp. NPDC051020
TCACGGGGATCGTCGCGTCGGCCTCTCCCGATCCGCCCTCGCTGCCACCCCCCTCAGGCGTGCTCGCCTGCTTCCCCACCGACGCCACCTTGGACCCGGGGCGACGGGCGTACCGGGCCGGTGGCCGCGTTCGGCCGACCGGATCACGTTCGAGACCTGCTGACCCGGAGGGCCGGTCAGCCGCCGCACGGTCACCGGCGGCGCGGTGCCAAGATCCGGCAGCCTTCTCGACGACACCGGGTGCGAAGGGGGGTGCACCCATTTCGGGGATCACATCTGCGACAACCGGCGGCTCAGGTCAGGGCGGCGGGCAGCCCGGACCTGGTGCGGCGACGGAAGCGGCTAACCTCACTGCCGTGACAGACCAGCAGCCTCACCAGTTCGAACGTGGCACAGACGGTCCGAAAGTGATCGTCGCGGGCCTCGACGGGTCCGATTCCTCGATGCGCGCCGCCGCGTACGCCGCCGGGCTGGCCCGTCGGCAGAACGCCTTGCTCGCTCTCGTCTATGTCCAGCCGGTGATGCCCCCGGGTGCCGCGCTCGGCGCACCGGTCGCCGACACGACCGGCGAGGTCGCAGAGGGCCTGGTCAATGAGATCAGGGCGGCCACGGAGCGGCTCAAGGACATATGGGATGTGCGCTGGGAGTTCCACACCTTCCGCGGTGATGCGTACAACGGTCTGGTCACCGCGGCAGACGAGCTGAAGGCGGATGCCATCGTGGTGGGCGCGTCGGAGTCGGCGGGACACCGGTTCATCGGATCGGTGGCGATCCGGCTGGTGAAGGCGGGGCGCTGGCCCGTCACTGTCGTTCCGTGAACGGTGGGCAGCGTCGGGACGGGCCCCGCCTCCGGGTCCGTCAGGTGTTCTTCTCGATGGACTTCTGGAACTCACGGGCCATCCGGTCCAGGCCCTGGGAGCGCCACTCGGTCCAGAACGGCTTCCACTCGCCGGTCTTCCTGCGGCCGCTGACGATGTCGTTGACCAGGTCCGTGGCCTCGGTCGACATGCGCCCGTAGTGCTCGGTGTACGCGTCGGAGTAGTGGCCCACCGTCGGGTTGGCAATGGCGGTCTCGGTGAGCTTCTGCTCGACGGCGTAGATGTCCTTCACGTCCTGCGGGCCATGGGATCCGGCGAACGCGGAGGGCAGCAGTGCGAACGGGGCGGTCGTCGCGGTGGCCAGTCCGCTGTAGAACCCCTCGACCTGTTGCTTCCCCCGGTCGGTGCGCTGTGGGAAGCCTTGCTTGTCGTAGGTGAAGTCGGCGCCCTCGGTACCGAATTCCAGCAGTTCGCGCTCCTTGGTGCCGAAGGGCGCGGCGAGGTAGTCGAGGACGCCGAGCAGCATCCGTACCCGCTCCTCGCTGCCCTTCTTGATGGCGGTGTAGCCGATGGTGCCCAGGTGGTAGTGGTGGTTGGGCTGCCGGCCGCCCGCTGCGAACGGGATCAGGATCTCGGCGGCGAGCGAGGGGTCGTCGGTACGGAGTTTGGCACGGGCGCCGGACGGGTTGGCATGCACCGTGGCCCCGATGGATCCCTGGGCCATCTTCAGATAGGCGTCGGCCATCTTCGGGTCACCCGGGTAGAAGACCCCGGCCTTCTTGAGCTTCAGTACGAAGTCCAGCGCCGCCAGGTACTCGTCGGTCTCCTGCCAGAAGGTGAGTGAGCCGTCCTTGTTCTGCCGCCACTTGTTCGGGGCTCCGAAGCACTGGCTCTCTATCTGCCGTACGCGCACACGGGCCGTCCCTACTATCCACAGGCCGCCTACCGGCATCCGACGCCGACCGCGGACCCCGACTGGGTGCACCGTTGCGGGCTGCACCGGCCGGACGGGGTCTGGGCGTCGCTGCCGCGCGCGGAGGCGTTCCGGTACGAGGCCGTGAGCGCCGTCGACTCCTTCGCCCCGCTGGGGTTCGCGGCCACGGCCGACGAGTGTGCGGCGCTGACCGCGGCGCATCCGGACGAGCCGTTCCTGCTGTTCGGCGAGGACCGCGACCATCCGCTGGGCCGGTACGACCGGCTGCCCGCCCCCTGGGCCCACGCCGTGCCGTCCGCCCCGTTCACGGGTGCGGCGTCACGCGGTGAGTTCTACGTGCTGCAGGCGGGGGTGTACGCGGTGGAGGCGCTGACGGAGCTCCGTACCGAGGTCCGCGGGCTGCCGTTCCCGGTCCGGTCGCTCAGTGCGGGCGGCACCGACGCACGCGGGGAGCCGTTCGAGAACCGGATCGATGTCGGCAGGGGGCACGTCCACGCGCTCTGGTTCGGCCTGGACATCCCGGAGGCCGAACCCGGCACGTACGAGGGCGAGATCGCCGTTCGCGCCCACGGCACCGGGGAGCGGGTGCTGCCGCTGCGGATCACCGTCGGTCCGCAGACCGTTGCCGACCACGGCGCCGGGGACCCCGCCCGGCTGGCCCGGCTGCGCTGGCTGGACTCGACGCTCGGCCAGGACGACGAGACCGTCCCGCCGTTCACCCCGGTGAAGGCGGCCGGGCACCGCCTGGAAATCCTCGGCCGGGCGGTGGAGATCGGCCCCGCCGGGTTGCCGCAGCGGCTCACCTCCTCGTTCACCTCCGGGGTGACGGGCACGGACGGTCCGGAACGCGATCTGCTCTCCGAACCGGTCGCTTTCACGGTCGGCCACCCGCTCGACCACGGTCCGCTGAGGCTCGACCGGACCGGACCGGCGCGCGTCCGCTGGTCCTGCGAGGCCACCGGCCCGGGTCTCCGGCTGCGCACCGAGGGAGCGTTGGAGGCCGACGGCTTCCTCGTCGTACGGACGACGGTCGAAGCAGTCGACGAGCTCGCCCTCGACGTGCGCCTGGACATGCCGGTCCGGGCGGAGATCGCCCGGTACGCGATGGGCCTCGGGCTGCCGGGGCAGGTCTGCCCGGAGAGGTACGACTGGCAGTGGGACACCCCCGCCCACAACCAGGACGCGCTCTGGCTCGGCTCCCCCGCGGCGGGTGTCCAGCTCTCGCTGCGCGACGAGCACTACGCACGGCCACTGAACACCAACTACTACCGCGAGAAGCCCCTGGTCACGCCTCGCTCCTGGGCCGGCGACGGCAGCGGCGGGGTCCGGCTGCGCACCGAGGACGGGGTGCGGACGGTGAGCGCGTACAGCGGTCCGCTCCGGATGGCCGCCGGGGAGAGCCGCTGCTTCGAACTGCGGCTGCTGCTCACCCCGTTCAAACCGATCAAGCCCGGACTCCAGCTCGCCGAGCGCTACTTCCACGCGTACGCCACCCCCGCCGAGGTCGCCGCGTACGGTGCGAACGTCGTCAACATCCACCACGCGACGCCGCCCAACCCGTACATCAACGACCCGCTGCTGGCCGCCGATGTACTGCGGGACTACACCACCGAGGCACACCGGCTCGGCATCCGCGTCAAGGTGTACGACACCGTGCGTGAACTGACCCGGCACAACCCGGAGCTGCCCGCCCTCGCCTCCCTGGGCAGCGAGGTCCTGGCGCCGGGGCCCGGCGGCGGACACGCCTGGCTGCGCGAGCATCTGGGCACGGACTACGTCCCCGGCTGGGTGGCGCCCGACGTCACCGATGTGGCTGTCGTGACCTCGGGCGACTCGCGCTGGCACAACTCCTATGTGTGCGGCATCGACCGGCTCCGCCGCCGGATCGGGGTCGACGGACTCTACCTCGACGACGTGGCGTACGACCGGACCACCATGAAGCGGGTCCGCAAGACACTGGCCCGGTCCGGCGACACCGCGCCGCTGATCGATCTGCACTCCTGCAACCAGTACCGGGAGCCGGACGGCTTCGCGTCCAGCGCCAATCTGTACGCGGAGCTGATGCCGTACACCGACCGGCTCTGGCTGGGTGAGCTGTTCGACTACGAGGGGACCGACCCCGCGTACTGGCTGGTGGAGCTCTCCGGGATTCCGTTCGGGCTGATGGGCGAGATGCTGGAGGGTGGCGGCAACCCGTGGCGGGGCCTGGTCTTCGGGATGACCGCGCGCGCCCCGATGACCGATGTCCGGCCACTGTGGCGGGCCTTCGACGCGCTGCGACTACCCGAGGCCGGGTTCACGGGATGGTGGGCGGACGAGCCGCCCGTGGCGACCGGCCGGGCCGATGTCCTCGCCTCCAGCTGGCAGGGACCCGGCGGGACGGCGACCGCGATCGCTTCGTGGGCGGCGACTCCGGTGGAGTGCGTGCTGACCAGCTCCGGCGACCCGGTCGCGGCGTACGCACCCGCGATCGAGGGCTTCCAGCCGGAACGCTCGTTCGCGGCGGGCGAGCCCGTCCCGGTCGCGCCGGGCCGGGGGTGGCTGCTGTCCGTACGGCCGTCCGCGCCCCGCTGATCGCCGCCGACCCCGCACTCGGCCACCCGCACGCCCGGCCGAGTGCGGGGTCGCACGCGCCGCACGACGCCCGCTCGTGTCCGTTCACCGTCCGGCCGACCGTTCACCGCACCATTCGCCGCTCCGTGCGACCGCTCGTCGCACGCCTCGGTGCATCTTCTGTTCGTCGCGGCGCCGATGCGTTCGTATACGGCGCAGGCAGCGGCGAGGCAGCAGGGGCCTCCGCGGGAAAGGGGCGTTCACGATGACCACGACGACCGATGAGCGGGCCCTCGCGGAGTTGCAGCGCGAACACGGTCCCGCGCTCCTCCACTTCCTGCTCGGTCTGACCTTCGGCGACCGGCAGCGCGCCGAGGATCTTCTCCAGGAGACGCTGGTACGCGCCTGGCAGCACCCCGAGGCGTTCGACAGTCCGCATGAATCGATGCGGCCCTGGCTCTTCACGGTCGCCCGGCGGCTGGCGATCGACGCGCGCAGGTCCCGCCAGGCCCGGCCGACCGAGGTCAGCGACCTCGTACTGGAGAGCGCCCCGGCGCGGGTGGACACGGCGGAGGCGACCGTCGCCGCGCTCGATGTCCGCGAGGCGGTGCGGACGCTCAGCCCGGAGCACCGTGCGGTGCTGGTCCAGATCTACTTCCGCGGGCTGAGCGTGGGCGAGACGGCGCAGGTGCTGGGCATACCGGCGGGGACGGTCAAGTCCCGTTCCTACTATGCGCTGCGCCTGCTCTCCCGCAACCTGCCCGGCTACTCCAGCAGGTCCTCCTCGCTCAGCAGGCCGAGCAGCGACACCGTCTCCGCGACCTCCACATAGTCGGCGGCGCATCCGTCGCAGTCCTGCAGATGCCGCGAGACGCGCCGGGCCTCCCCGTCGGTGAGCGCATCGAGCACATACGCGCCGAGCAATTGCCGCATGTGCGGTCCCTCCCCGGGATCGGCGGTCATCGCAACCTCATGTCTGTGACGGATCGGGTCGGACGGATCCTGCCCTTCTGGCCACGCGGGGCGCGCTCCCCCGGTTCAATGCTGCGTGTGGCCCGGTGCCGAGATGAGGAAGAGGCGAGACGGGATGCGTCCGGAACATACGGATGGAACCAGCGGGGGCGGGCTGCTGGTCCCGATGGCCTGGATGTACGCCGAGTACATCGCCGATGAACTGCTGCGGACCGGCGATCTGATGGAGCCGTCGACGCTGGAGTACCGCGCGGGGCGCGAGGCGCTCGCCCTGACCATCTTCCTCTCCGACGGGGCGGTGGCCGATGCGCTGCCCGCGACCCGGATGGACGAGCTGCGGCTGCTGACGGCGTACGGGAGCGCCTGGCGCCGCTGGGTCTGCGAACGGCTCGGCACGGCGGCGACCCCGGTCCCCTCGCCGGACGGCGGCCGGAGTGTTCCGGATCCCGATCTGGCGCTGGCCCGTCGTGCATGGCGGTGGCTGGACGAGACCGAGCTGCTCGCGGCCGATCTCGACGCGATAGGACCGCCGCCGTGGGGGCCGCCCGGCACCGAGGGCGACGAGCAGTGGGCGCAGGCATCGGCCCAGGTGTGGACGCCCGCCTGGCAGCTGGGGCTGCCACTGGGGCATCTGGCGATCCATCTGCACTGAGCACGGCGGGTGCCTTCGCTCCTCACGAGCCGTGCACCCCGGCACGGTATTTCGGCAGCCGCACCGTGATCTTCATCCCGGCGCCGATGCCCGTCTCGATGACGAGCCCGTAGTCGTCGCCGTACACCTGGCGTAGCCGCTCGTCGACGTTGAGCAGTCCGATGCCGGTGGAGTGTCCTCCTTCGCCGCGCAGGATGTGCCGCAGCCGTTCCGGGTCCATTCCGATGCCGTCGTCCTCGATGACGACTTCTGCCTCCGAGCCCGCGTCCAGCGCGCTGATGGTGATGCGGCTGCGGGTGACGGCACCTTCGAGTCCGTGCTTGACGGCGTTCTCGACCAGAGGCTGGAGGCACAGAAACGGCAGGGCGACGGGCAGGACTTCGGGGGCGACCTGGAGGGTGACTGCGAGCCGTTCACCGAAGCGAGCCCGGACGAGGGCCAGATACTGGTCGATGGAGTGCAGCTCGTCGGCGAGGGTGGTGAAGTCACCGTGGCTGCGGAACGAGTAGCGGGTGAAGTCGGCGAACTCCAGCAGCAGTTCGCGTGCCTGCTCGGGGTCCGTGCGGACGAACGAGGCGATCGCAGCCAGGGAGTTGAAGATGAAGTGCGGGGAAATCTGGGCACGCAGGGCCCTGATCTCGGCCTCGATGAGCTGCGTGCGGGACCGGTCGAGTTCGGCGAGCTCGAGTTGTACGCAGACCCAGCGGGCCACCTCTCCGGCCGCCCTGGCCAGGACCGCCGACTCGCGCGGTGCGTAGGCGATCAGGGTGCCGAGGACACGGTGGTCCACGGTCAACGGCACGGCGACGGCCCAGCGCAGCGGGCAGTCGAGGTTATCGCAGTCGCTGTGGAAGGCGGTGTCGCGGCCGCTGGCGAGAAGCCCCTGCACCTGGTCCATGACGTGTCTGCCGTGGTGGTCGCCCTCGCCGTCCCAGACGAGGACCCGGTCCCGGTCGGTGAGACAGAGCGCGTCGGTGCCGAGCAGGGAACGCAGTCTGCGGGCTGACTTGCGGGCGCTCTCCTCGGTGAGTCCGGCGCGCAGCGGGGGCGCGGCGAGCGAGGCGGTGTGCAGCGTCTCGAAGGTGGCGTGCTCGACGGGGGTGCCGACGTCACTGGGGCGGACGGGACGGGCGGTGCGGCGGCCGAGCAGGAATCCGACGCCGAGCAGGAGGAGCACGAGCAGGACGAGGACGGCGTACGCGGGCCCTGTCATCGGTGCCTCCCGGGTATCAGGGCCTCCGGCAGATGGAAGCGGGTCATCGCGGCATTCGTGCCGGACGGTATGCGACCGGGCGTGGCGAGCGACACCAGGACCATCGCGAGGAAGCCGACCGGCACCGACCAGACGGCGGGCCAGGCGAGCAGGGTGTGCGGCCAGCCGGGCGGGCGCACCGCACCGCTGACGGTGATCGCGACGGACAGGAACGCGGAGCCGCCGCCGAGCACCAGTCCGGCGATCGCGCCCGGCGGGGTGAGCCGTCGCCACCAGATGCCGAGGACCAGCAGCGGGCAGAAAGACGATGCCGATACGGCGAACGCCATCCCCACGGAGTCCGCCACCGGCACCCGGCTGACCATGAGCGAGCCGGCCAGTGGCACACACATGGCGAGAAGGGTGGCCAGCCGGAAGTGCCGTACGCCGCGCGAGGGCAGGACGTCCTGGGTGATGACGCCGGCGACGGCCATCGTGAGTCCGGATGCGGTCGACAGGAACGCGGCGAAGGCGCCGCCGGCGATGAGTGCGCCGAGCAGCTCCCCGCCGAGCCCGCCTACGACGCGTTCGGGCAGCAGCAGCACGGCGGCGTCCGCGTCCCCGCCGTGGATCAGCTCGGGGGCGTACAGCCTGCCCAGTGCCCCGTACACGGGCGGCAGCAGGTAGAACACGCCGATCAGAGCGAGGACGGCGACGGTGGTGCGGCGGGCGTCGCGGCCGTTCGGGCTGGTGTAGAAGCGGACGACGACATGCGGCAGCCCCATCGTTCCGAGGAACGTCGCGATGATCAGCCCGTAGGTCGCGTAGAGCGGATGGTCGGCCCGGAAGACGGACAGCTGCTCGTCGAAGGTGACCCGTGGCCGCCCGTCGCCCTGCCAGGCCAGCACCAGGAAGATCGCAGGGACCAGAAGCGCCGTCAGTTTCAGCCAGTACTGGAAGACCTGGACGAAGGTGATGGAACGCATGCCGCCCGCCGCGACGGCGACCACGACGACGGATGCTACGAGCACATCGCCGAGCCAGCCGGGCGCCCCGGTCAGGATCTTCAGGGTGAGCCCGGCACCCTGGAGCTGCGGTACGAGGTAGAGCCAGCCCGCCCCCACGACGAGCACGCTCACCAGCCTGCGCACCTGCCGCGATTCGAGCCGCCCCTCCGCGAAATCGGGCAGGGTGTACGCACCCGAGCGGCGCAGCGGAGCGGCGACGAAGACCAGCAGCACCAGATAGCCGGCCGTGTAACCGACCGGGTACCAGAGCATGTCGGGGCCGTGCACGAGCACCAGGCCGGCGATGCCGAGGAAGGAGGCGGCGGAGAGGTACTCGCCGCTGATCGCGGCGGCGTTGAGCCGTGGGCGCACGGTGCGGGAGGCGACGTAGAAGTCCGAGGTGGTACGGGAGATGCGCAGCCCGAAACCGCCGACGAGGACGGTGGCGAGAACGACGGCGGCGACGGACACCACCGCGTACGTGCGGCTCACTGTGCGGGGCGGCCTTCCACGAGCCGGGCGAAGTCGCGCTCGTTGCGCTCGGCCCGCCGCACGTACCACCAGGCGATCAGAGTCAGCGGCGGGTAGGCGGAGAAGCCGAGGACCGTCCAGACGACGGCGGCGCTGTGCAGCGCCGCGAAGACCAGCGGCAGCGTGCCGACGACGACGGCGAGGACGGTGAAAGCGGTGAGTCCGGCGCGCAGCTGGCTGCGCATCAGCGAGCGGACGTAGGCGCCACCCAGCGCGGTCTGCTCGTCGATCTCCGACTGGGTGCGGTAGCGGGGCAGCGGGCGCACCCGCCGGGGCTCCCCCGTCACCACTTCACGCCGGGGCGTCGACTCTGCGGACATGGGCTCGGAGTGTACGCAGCCGGGGACCGCTCTGGGAAGGTTTCGGACCTGGGTAGTCCCTGGTCAGCGGCCCGTCTGCCGCATGAGCAGATCGCGCAGGGCGCGGGCGTGGCGGCGGCTCACGGCAAGCGACGCGGTGCCGATGCGGACGCTCATGCTGCCCGCGTCCAGCCGCAGTTCGTCGATCCGGCCGAGGGCGACGAGGTGGCGGCGGTGAATGCGTACGAAGCCGCGCGAGCGCCAGCGTTCTTCCAGGGTGGTGAGGGGAATCCGGACGAGATGGCTGCCGCCCGCGGTGTGCAGCCGGGCGTAGTCGCCCTGCGCCTCCGCGTACGCGATGTCGTCGATCGGGATGAACCGGATCACTCCGCCCAGTTCGACGGCTATCTGGTCGGCTGCGGTGTCCTGGAGGGAAGCGGAGCGGCCGCCGACCTGTTCGGCGACGCGGCGGACGGCTTCGGCGAGGCGTTCGCGGCGGACGGGCTTGAGGACGTAGTCCACGGCCTTGAGGTCGAAGGCGTGGACGGCGAACCCTTCGTGGGCGGTGACGAAGACGATGAGCGGGGGCGCTGCGAACCCGGCCAGCAGCTGGGCGACATCGAGGCCGGTGAGGCCCGCCATGTGAATGTCGAGGAAGACGACGTCGATGGCGGACGGGTCGTCGGGACCGGCGTCGACGGCGCTGCCGATCCGGCGCAGCGCCTCGGTGGCCCCGGTGGCGCCTTCGGCGCTGCGGATGCGGGGGTCGGCGCGCAGGAGGTAGAGCAGCTCCTCCAGGGCGGGTGCTTCGTCGTCGACGGCGAGTACGCGCAGCATGAGGCCGGAGTGTAGAGCGTGTCCGGAGGTGTTGGCTCGAGACCGACCGGCACATGGGGGGCGGCGTCGCGGGGCTGGGTGCGCACATCTGCGGCGTTGTCGTCGGTCAACAACTCCCCCATGGCCCGAAAGGCATGGGAGGGGCCCCCTCCGCGTTGCCACCCTCCTCCGCCTTGCCTCCCTCCTCCGCCTTGCAGCTGCACACACCCAGCCCCGCTCCTTCACCCACCCCACCTCTGTGCGCGGCCTCTTATTTGAGAAGTCGGGAGAGGCGACGGTCGGCCAGTGGCCTGCCGCCGGTCTGACAGGTCGGGCAGTACTGGAGCGAGAAGTCGCTGAACGAGACCTCCCGGATGATGTCCCCGCAGACGGGGCACGGTTCGCCCGTGCGGCCGTGGACACGCAGCCCGCTCTTCTTCTCCGCCTTGAGCTTGCCGGCCGCCATTCCGCTGGAGCGTGCGACGGCGTCGCGGAGGATGGTGCGCAGGGCCGTGTACAGCCGGGTGATCTCGTCGTCGGTGAGGCTCGCGGTGAGGGTGAACGGTGACATCTTCGCGGCGTGCAGGATCTCGTCGCTGTAGGCGTTGCCGATGCCCGCGATCAGGGACTGGTCGCGGAGGGCGCCCTTGATCCGCCGCCGTTCCCCGGCGAGCAGTGCGGCGAACGCGTCCCGGTCGAAGGAGGCGTCGAGCGGGTCGGGTCCGAGGCGGGCGATGCCGGGCACCTCTGCGGGGTCGTGCACGACGTATACGGCGAGGCGTTTGGTCGTACCCGCCTCGGTGAGGTCGAAGCCGTCCCCGCCGGTGAGTACGGTACGCAGCGCCAGAGGTCCCTTGCCGGGGCGCGGCGGGGCGGCAGGGAAGCTGTCCTTCCAGTGCAGCCAGCCCGCCCGGGCCAGATGGGTGATCAGATGCAGCGGGCCGACGCCGATGTCCAGGAACTTGCCGCGCCGGGCGATGCCGGTGACGGTGCCACCCTCCAGGGCGGCGAGCGGTGGGTCGTACGTCTTCAGCACGCTGACCGCGAGCGGCAGGACGCGGGCGATCTCCTTGCCGGTCAGGTTCTCGTCGAGAAAGACCCGCAGCGCCTCGACCTCCGGTAGTTCGGGCATGGGTCCCAGGATGCCGCAGCCCGCCGGCCCCTGCCACCGCCGTCAGAGGCCGTAGGTCCGCTCCGCGGTGGTCGCGAAGACCGCCGACCGCTCGTCCGCGCCCAGTCCGTCGGTGAGGGCGCGTGCGGCGTCGACGACCTCCGCATAGCTCGCCGCGAGCCGGCAGACCGGCCAGTCGGAGCCGAACATCAGGCGGTCGGGCCCGAAGGCATCGAGGACGGTGTCGGCGTACGGGCGGAGGTCGTCGACCGTCCAGGAGCGCAGGTCGGCCTCGGTCACCAGGCCGGAGAGTTTGCAGACGGTGTTGGGTCGGTCGGCCAGCGCCCGGACGTCTTCCGCCCAGGGGTGCAGGCTCCGGGTGGCGATGGGCGGCTTGCCC
Source organism: Streptomyces sp. NPDC051020 (assembly GCF_040683105.1). NCBI lineage: Bacteria > Bacillati > Actinomycetota > Actinomycetes > Kitasatosporales > Streptomycetaceae > Streptomyces > Streptomyces sp. NPDC051020. Next base: position 11,286 of record NZ_JBFBCG010000014.1, read on the forward strand.
GCATGGTCGAGCACGAAGGTGAGTTCCGGCAGCAGCGTGGCGGCCCTGACGGTGGCGGGCAGCTGGTGGGACTGGACGACCAGGTCGTAGACGAGTCCGGCGGCGGCCACGGCGGACAGTCCGCGCTGCACCTCGGGGCGAAGCAGCCACTCGGGGTCGGGTTCGCCCTGGACCTGGTGGCGGATGGCTACGAGCCGGTCGCCACCGGGGAGTTCGCGCAGGGCGGCGAGGGTGTCGGCAATGCCGGGTGCGGTGAGGTCGGTCCAGCCGACGACGCCCGCGACGAGGTCGTTGCCGTCTGCGAGGGCGAGGAACTCGGGGGTCTCCTCGGGGACGGTGACGGTCTGGACGAGGACCGTGGCGTGCACCCCGGCGGCGCGGGCCTCGGGCTCCAGGTCGGCCAGGGTGAAGGTGCGCCGGAGCGGGGCCAGTTCCTCGCCGGTGATCCACTCCTGGTCGCGTACCGACAGGTCCCACACGTGGTGGTGGGCGTCGACTATCCGTTGCGGGCCGGTCATGTCACAGCTCCCAGGCGACGGGGAGACCGGCTTCGGCACCGTCCGACGAGTAGTCGTGCGCCACGTCGAGGAGTTCGTCCATCCGGGCCTGCCAGGCCACGTTGACGGGCAGCTGCTCGAGTTCGGCGAGGAGCCGGGTGTAGTCCTCGCACTCGATGACGTGGAACAGCTCGGTGCCGCTGCGCCAGATCGTCCAGGAGGTGGCGCCCGCGGCGCGGATCGCCGCCGTGAGCTCCGTGGGGACTTCGCGGTGCGCCGCCTCGTACTCCTCGATGCGGTCGGCGCGGACCTTGGTGTGCAGGGCGATTCTCATGGCCGGTGTCCGTCCTCGGTGAGCAGGCCCTCGGCGCGCAGTTCGTCCCAGAGGGCGGCGGGGATCTCGCGGGAGAGCAGGTCGGCGGCGTCGCGTATCTCGTCGGGCGAGCGGGTGCCGACGAGCACCGTGGCGACCGCGTGGTGGGCGAGCGGGTAGTGCAGGGCGGCGGCGCGCAGTGGCACGCCGTGGCCCTCGGCGACGGCCTTGATGCGCAGGGCCCGGTCGAGAAGGGTCAGCGGGGCGGCCGTGTAGTCGTAGGTCGCACCGGGGCGCGGGTCGGCGAGCAGCCCGGAGTTGAAGACTCCGCCGACGACGACGCTGCGGCCGCGTGCGGTCGCCTCGGGCAGCAGCTCGGCGAGCGCGGACTGGTCGAGGAGGGTGTAGCGCCCCGCGCAGAGGACGGTGTCCACGTCGGTGTCGCGGAGGAAGCGGGTGAGCATCGCGGTCTGGTTCATGCCCGCGCCGATGGCTCCGACGACGCCTTCCGAGCGCAGCTTCTCCAGGGCCGGATAGGCCTCGCGGAAGGCGGCTTCGGCGTGGTCGTCCGGGTCGTGCAGATAGGCGATGTCGATGCGGTCGAGACCGAGCCGTTCGAGGCTGTCCTCGATGCTGCGGCGTACACCGTCGGCGCTGAAGTCCCAGCGGCGGCGGTGGATGGCGGGCACGGCGAAGCCTTCGGAGAGGCCGTCGTACGACGTGATCGGGTCGGCCGGGAGGGGGTCGAGCAGCCGGCCGACCTTGGTGGAGACCACGTACGAGTCGCGCGGCCGGTGACGCAGGGCCGCGCCCAGCCTGCGTTCGGAGAGGCCGAGCCCGTAGTGCGGTGCCGTGTCGAAGTAGCGGATGCCCTCGTCCCAGGCGGCGTCCACGGCGGCGGCGGCCTGGGCGGGGTCGACCTCACGGAAGAGGTTGCCGATGGCGGCCGCCCCGAAGGACAGCTCGGTCACCTCGACCGCACTGGTTCCCAGCCTGTTTCGTCGCATGCCGCTGCCGTCCTCACCGATGATCGTTAATTCCTGTCTGACGAATATTCATCGGATCACTTGAACGCGTCAACACCCTCGGCCTCACGAAATGCCGCACGATCACTAAAATCTGTCCGATCTATCGGGACCTCTGGGAAGGTTGACCGACCGGGAGCAGATCGAGCAGCTCGCGCAGCTCGTCCTCGGCGCAACGGGCCAGCCGCTCCAGGTCGGGGACCGCCTTGCCGTCGGCCACCAGGCCGATCTGCACCCGGCCGCCGTACGTGGACAGGGCGATGGCCAGTGACTGCCCGCGCGCCAGCGGCGCCATCGGGTAGACGGCACGCAGCGGGCAGCCGCCCAGCGAGAGCGCCGAGCGCGGCAGGGGCACGCTCGTGACCAGCACGTCGAAGAGCATCCTGGCGGCGCTGCCGGCGAGCGGGGCGCCGAATCGGTGGGCCAGTGAGGGCAGTTGATCGGCGAGCACCGCGACGGCGCCCGCACCCCGCAGTGGTCCTGCGGCCTTGTTGCGGTCCATGGCAGTGCGGACGGTGCGCAGTCGCTCCCACGGGTCGGACTCGGAGACGGGGAGTCCGAGCAGATAGGCGGAGAGCCGGTTTCCGGAAGCCGCGCCGGTGCCGGGCCTGCGCCGGGAGACCGGGACGAGGGCGCGCGGGTCGGCGACGGGCAGCCGCTCGCCGCGCTCCACCATCCACCGGCGGAGCGCTCCGGCGATGACGCCGAGCAGGACGTCGTTGGTGGTCCCGCCCGCGATCCGGCGGATCCGGCGGACGGAATCGCCGTCCAACTCCGCGGTGGCCAGCCGACGGGTGCCACTGGAGATCGCGGTGAGCGCGGGGGCGCCGCGCAGATCGAGGCGGCTGGCCCACACGACGGAAGCACCGACCCCGAACGCCCGCGAGAGGTCCTCGAGCCGGCCCAGCGCGAATCCGGCCACCTGGCGCGGCCCCGGCATCCACGAGCGGGGCGGGACCGGGCGCGCCCGGCGGGCGCTCACACCGCCGCGGGCGCGGGCTCCGAGGGAGGCGATCTCGTCGAAGATCCCGGCACCGATGGCGACGGCGCGCATGCCGTCGGCGAGCGCGTGGTGCAGCTTGACGAGTACGGCGAAGGGCCCCTCGTCCGCGCCGGAGATGACGTACATCTCCCAGGGCGGCAGCCCCCGCTCGAGCGGCCGCTCCATGAGTTCACCGGCGAGCCGGGTGGCCCCGGCCATGAAGCCGCCGTCCGGCGACTCGTCGTCCCGGGGCAGCAGCACGCGCTGGACGTGCCGACCGACGTCGAAGTCCTTGTCGACGGACCAGGCGGCGCCGCCGACCGGCAGCAGGACGTCCCGTACGCGCATCCGCAGCCGGGGGATCGCCGCGGCGCGGGCGCCGAGCAGCTCCACCACGGTGTCCGCGGTGACGCCCGGCGCCGGGGCGGGCGCCGGCGAGAAGACGGCGAGCGCACCGAGGTGCATGGGGTGCGCATCGGTTTCGAGGTGCCAGAAAGCCAGATCGAGAGGTGCCAGTAGTTCAGTGCCCAACGGGTCCTCATGTCATCGAAGGCAAAGATTGCCGGAGTCAACGACTGCCGCAGTCGCAGTCAATCGCTCGCGATCCGTTACGGTCAAGTACTGACATGTTACGTTCTGTTACTACCTGGTAGTACGCATCGCCTTCATCGGTGTCAACCATGGCGACGCCTCGGGACGATGAACTCGCACCACACGCACTTGCCGCTGCCGCGGGATTCCACGCCCCAGGCGTCCGCCGGCCGGTCCACCACCAGCAGCCCACGGCCGGACACGCCGGACTCCCCCGCGTCACGAGGGCGCGGCAGCGCGCTCGACCGGTCCTCGACGTCGACCCGCAGCCGCCGTTCGAGCCCGGCGAGCACCCGGACGGTGACGATCGCCCCGCCGTCGGTGTGGATCAGCGCATTGGTGATCAGTTCATCGGCATTCTGGGCGACATGCTGCCGGAGCCGGCGGCCTGCCGGGCGGACGACGCGACTTTCGAAACACGCCCTGGGAGACCTACCAGCCGAACCCACTGGTGCGCCACTCTCGGCCGTCGGGTGTGATGCCGAGCGCCTCGTACCCGTCCAACGACTCCAGCCAGCCGCGCGCCCCACCGCCCATGGCGAACGCAGCCGTGGCGAAAGCGTCCGTCAGGGTCAGCGCCTGCCCCACCACGGTGATCGACACGAGGCCCAGGGCCGGGGTGCCGGTGTGCGGGTCGAGGATGTGCGCGCCGCGTTCGGCCGTTCCGGAGGTGGCGACCGCCAGATCAGATCCGGACACGACGGTGGCCAGCGCCCCGCGGCGCAGAGGGTGGGCGATACCGATCCGCCAGGGGACGCCGGGGCGCGCCTCGCCGCGCAGCTGAAGGTCGCCGCCGCCGTTCACGCAGGTGTTGGTCGCGCCGCTCTCGTGCAGCAGCTGCGAGGCGGCCTCGACCGCCCACCCCTTGACCAGCCCGGAGGGGTCGAGGGCCCCGCCCGGTGTGGCGCTGAACCAGCCACGGCTGACCCGGGTGACATCGCCGCACAGGTCGAGGACCTCACGGACCTCCGCCGGACAGGTGCCGGGCCCGGACTCGCCACGGCCCAGTCGGCTGATGGCACTGTCCGGACGGTAGGTGGAGAACACCGCGTCGACGTGGTGCAGCCAGCGCACCGCATCGTCGAGGGCGCGGCGGATCGCAGGGGTGGGCCGGTCCCTGATATCGAAGGAGAACACCGTGCCCATCACGTGCTCGACATGGCGCAGCCAGTGCGCGCGATCAGCCACCGGCCCGGTCCAATGCGCTCTGCAGGGACTCCATATAACCCTGACTGGTGTAGCTGGCTCCGGAGACGGAGTCGATGTCCGCGCTCTGGGCACCGAGCGCCTCGCGGGTGAGCCGGGGCAGCGCGAACGCGGCGATCTCCCGGTCACGGCCGTTCTCATCGGGCTCCCGGAGCACCCGCACGGCGGTGAGCCTCCCCTTGGTAAGAGTGGCGGCGACCTGCACCGGTCCGTACCGCGTGTCCACCGGATCACCGTTGAACGTGCCTGTCGGGGCGGCTGCGCCGGTCGACGTAGGCGGGGAGACCGTGGTCGCCGGGCGCCTGCCCGCGTCGAGGAGACTTGGAGCCTGGTGCGGTTTCAGGGACAGCAGGGCCACGACCAGGGCACTGGTGCCGGTGGTGGCGAGAACGGCTCGGCGCATGGTGATTCTCCTCGGGGCACTCATCAGAACGCGAACGATTCGTGGTGGATGCGACGGCGCGGCACTCCGGCGTCGCGCAGGGCGCGGATCGCAGCCTCGGTCATGCCGGGCGGGCCGCAGAGGTAGACGTCGTGCGCGGCCAGGCCGGGGACCAGACGACTGAGGGCGGGTGCGGTCAGTGAGGCATCTCCGTCGACGACGTAGTGGACCGTTGCGCGGCGGTGGGCGGCGATGGCGTCGAGTTCGGCGCGCAGCGCCAGGTCCTCGGTCCGACGGGCGCGGTAGACGAGTGTCACCGGTCCGGGCAGTGTCTCGAACAGGGTCCGCAGCGGAGTGATGCCGACTCCGCCCGCCAGCAGGAGCACCTGGTGTGCGGTACGGCGGCGCGCAGTGAGGCCCCCGTAGGGTCCCTCGGCCCAGACCCGGGTGCCGGGTGCAAGACGGGCGAGCGCGGCGCTGTGGGCGCCGCCGGCCTTGACGGTGATCCGCAGATGGCGGGGGTGGGCGGGCGCGGAGAGCGAGTACGGGTTGGCGGTCCACCACAGGCCTCGGGTGAGGAAGCGCCAGCGGAAGAACTGCCCCGGCTCGGCCCCCAGCTCGTCGAGGCGCTCGCCGGTGAGGTGTACGGAGACGACGCCGGGAGCTTCGGTGTGGACGGCGGTCACCGTCAGCCGGTGCCTCAGGCCGCGGCGTACCGGGACCGCGAACCGGTACCAGACGACCAGGGCGGCGGCACCCAGGTAGAGGGCGTACCACGCCAGCTGCGCGGATCGGTTGCCGACGAAGTCGGCGCCGTCGGAAAGCTGGTGTCCGAAGGCGAGGAAGATCGCCAGATAGGTGGCGAAGTGGAGGTAGTGCCAGGTCTCGTAGCTCATCCTGCGACGGGCGGCGCGGGCGGAAACGGCACCGGTGAAGAGGAGAAGCAGAAAGCCGGCGGTGCCCTTGAGGAGGTCCGGGTAGTGCAGGACCAGGTCGGACGTCTGGCTCACCACGTCCGTGTGAGCGCTGAGGGAGTAGCCCCAGATGACGAGAAGGGTGTGGGCCAGGACCAGGGAAATGGTCCACCGGCCGGTGGCGGCGTGCAGGCGCGCCAGCCGGTCGGTGCCGATGCTGTGGTCCAGCAGGGGGACGCGGGCCATCAGAACCACCAGGACCGCGCAGGTGTACCCGGCCAGCAGCCCGGTGATGCGCCCTGCATTGGTCAGCAGGCCCGTAGTGCCCACGACGGCGGACGTGTCGCTCCACCACAGTGCAAGGACGGCTGCGGCCCCCGCGTAGATGACGGCGAAGACAAGATGCGGGGCGACGCTGCGCGGCGGGCGGCGGTGTCGTGTGCCCTTGCTCGCGCAAGGCGAGGCGGGGGCTGTGGTGGTCATGGGGGCTCCCCTCGTAACGGACCGCTGGGCCGGCTGACGGCGGCAAGCCTCGCAGCACATCCTCTGCGTACCTTCTGAATGGGCGGCGGCCGCCCCGGCCGGCCGGGATTCCGGAGGGAGCGCAGAGACAACTCAGAGGGAACTCACAGGTCCCCGGCGGCCCGCCGCCGTCCGCACTGGGGGATGCTGGACAGACCATGGACAATCACCGCGCACAGCCGCCCCTGCACCGCCCCGACGGGGGCCCGGTCCGGGTGTTGGTCGTCGACGACGAACCCGATCTGACCGAGGTGATGGCCGGAGCACTGACCGGCGAGGGCTGGCAGGTCCGTACCGCGGCGGACGGTGCCTCCGCCCTGGCCGAGGCGCGCGAGTTCCGGCCGGACGCCGTCGTGCTGGACTGGATGCTGCCCGACATGGACGGGCTGCGCGTGCTGCGGGAGCTGCGCCGTGAGGCCCGTGAGGTGTGCGTGCTGTTCCTGACCGCCCGCGACGCGGTGGAGGACCGCATCGCCGGGATCACGGCGGGCGGGGACGACTACGTGACCAAGCCGTTCAGTCTGGAGGAGGTCCTCGCCCGGCTGCGCGGGCTGCTGCGGCGGGCAGGGATGGCCGGTGCGCCGGGCCGGCACCGGCTGACGGTCGGCGAGCTCACCATGGACGAGGAGGCCAGGGAGGTCCGGCGCGGCGGCGCCGTCGTCGAGCTGTCCCGCACCGAGTTCGAGCTGCTGCGCTTCCTGATGCGCAATCCGCGTCGGGTGCTGTCCAAGGAACAGATCCTCGACCGGGTGTGGGCATACGATTTCGGCGGCCGCGCCCATGTCGTCGAGCTGTACATCAGCTATCTCCGCAAAAAGATCGACGCGGGCCGCGCTCCCATGATCCATACGGTGCGCGGAGTGGGGTACGTCCTGAAGCCGGATCCGTCATGAGACGGCCGCCGCCGCACACGCTCCGTGGGCAGCTCACCGCCGGGCTCGTCCTGCTGCTCGCCGCCGCATGTCTCGCGGTCGGACTCACCACCGTCCTCGCCCTCGAGGGCTTCCTGGTGCGCCGCCTGGACCAGCAGCTGACCGCGTCCGGCGGCAGGTTCCCCGCCAGCCTGGAACACGAAACCGCGCCGGACGCCGACAACCGCCCCGACTCGCGGGGCCAGGCCGACTCCACCTTCGGCGCAAGGCTGCAGAACGGCCGGGTGACCCAGGCTGCCGTGGTCGATGAGCAGAACGTCCGCCGGGTGCCGTTGACCGCCGACGACCGGCGCACGCTCGCGGCTGTGCCCGACGACGGGAAGGGCCGCAGCGTACGGCTCTCCGCACTCGGCGGCTACCGGGTCGCGGCCGTCGCCGGCGACGACCGGGACGTGCTGATCACCGGGCTGCCGCTGCACCCCGTGGAAGAGACCCTGCACCGGCTCGAAGCGGTCGAGGGGGTCGTGTTCGGCGCGGCCCTGCTCGCCACCGGGGTCGCCGGAGCCCTGTGGGTGCGGGTCTCCCTGCGCCCCCTGCGACGCGTCACGAAGCAGGCGGTCGGCGTGGCCAGGCTGCCACTGGCCGGCGGCGAGGTCGCCATGCCCGACCCGCTGCCTGTCACCGATCCTCGGACCGAGGTCGGTCAGGTCGGCACCGCGTTGAACCGCATGCTCGGACACATCGGGGACGCGCTCGCCCGGCGGCAGGCGAGCGAGGAACGGCTGCGGCACTTCGCCGCCGACGCCAGCCACGAGCTGCGCACACCCGTCGCCAACATCCGTGGCCACGCCGAACTCGCCCTGCGCCACCACGGCCCCGTACCCGCCGGGGTCCGGCACGCCCTGGAACGCATCCAGTCGGAGTCCGGGCGGATGAGCCACCTGGTCGACGATCTGCTGCTGCTCGCCCGCCTCGACGCGGGGCGCGAACTCAACCACGAACCGGTCGATCTGACCCTCCTCGTGCTCGACGCGACCGACGACGCACGGGCCGCGAGCCCCGGCCACCGCTGGCTCCTCGACCTCCCCGAGGAGCCCGTGACCGTCACCGGCGACGCGCACCGTCTCCAGCAGGTGATCGGCAATCTCCTCGCCAACGCCCGGGTGCACACCCCGGACGGTACGGAGGTGACGGTACGGCTCCGGGCGGAGGCCGCCGACGTCCGGCTGACCGTCACGGACAACGGGCCGGGCATTCCCGACGCGCTGCTGCCGGAGATCTTCGGGCGCTTCGTCCGCACCGACCCCAGTCGCTCAAGGGCCACCGGCAGCACCGGACTCGGCCTGGCCATCGTCCGCGCGGTGGTCACCGCCCACGGCGGCTCGGCCGATGTCGTGAGCCGACCGGGACACACGGCATTCCGGGTGGCCCTCCCGCGCTGACCCAGGGTCCTCGCCCGCCCCCGCTATCCCTCGTCGAAGTAGGCGTACGGCGCCACGGACACGCCCTCTGCGACGGCCCGCTCGTCGTCCTCCGCGGCTGCCGGATCGAGGTCTCCCGCGCTCAGTGAGTGCATGGACCAGACGGCGAAACCGACGTGGAAGTCGTGGCCGATGCTGGAGGGGGTGCTCGTGTATCCCTTGGCGTGGAGCTCGGCAACGACATCATCGAGAAATCGGTGGGTCAGCCGAACGCCGTCGTAGCGGGCTTCGGCATCGTCGATGCCGCCGTGGTGGGCGATCTCCACGAGTTCGACCGTGTCGTCCGCTGCGTAGGTGATCACCAGCGTGGGCGAGGTGGCGTAGACGGCGCGGTCACGACCGGGCCCGTGGTACGGCTGCCCCACGCGTTCCTCGACCTGGGCACGCGGATCACCGATCTTGACGAGGTCGACGCCGCGTCCGGGAATGATCTCCATGCGGGACATCCTGCCTGCGGCGGCGAGCCCTGTCAGTCCCTCCCTCACAGCCGCCTTGAACGCGTTCAAGACGGGGGATGCGGCATGTCCGTACTGGTCGGCACGATCGTGATGCTGGGCATGCCGGGGCACCCGGCTGCTGTTCGCCACCTCGGCCGCCGTCCTCGTGGCGACGACGGTGCTCGCGCCGATCTGGGCGCTCGGTGAGGCGACGGGGCTGCCTCACCCCACGCTGACCTGGATGGCCGCCACGCACGGCCTCGGCAACGCGCTGGGCTTCGCGCTCTGCTCGGTGCTCGCCCGATAGCGACGCCGCTGACAATCGTGGGCGGGGTCGTAAGGCTCCGGAACGGCGCCGGCTCCGCCCGTACTGCCCCGACCCGCACCGTCCCGTTGCTCACCGACCCATTTCTCACCGACCCCGAAGGCAGGACGTCATGAGCACCCTCACGTACCCGGAGATCGGGGCCACCCGGCTCGGCCCGCTCCCCGACGGCTACCACCATCTCCACCACCGGGTCGCGGTGGGCCGCGGCCGGGCCGACTTCGAGACGGCGGGCGCAGCCGTCACCGGCTGGCGCATGCACCGCACCTCCGGCGCCCGGGTGCGGGCGTCGACGGCTCGCGCCGAGCCCGGAACCTCCGTGCGGGTGTCGATCGGGCTCGGTCCGCTCCGGTTCACCGCGCCGTGCGAAGTCGTCTGGACCGCGTACGAGAAGGAACGCATCGGCTTCGCGTACGGGACCCGGCACCGGCACCCCGAGCGCGGTGAGGAGTGCTTCGTGGTGGAGCTGGCCGACGACGGCACGGTGTGGTTCACCGTGCTGGCGTTCTCCCGTCCGGCCCGCTGGTACAGCAGGGTGGCGGGACCTCTCGTACCGGTGCTCCAGCGCTGGTACGCACGCCGGCTCGGCACCGCGCTGGGACGGATCGTGTCGGAGGGCTGAAGCGCCCGCAGCGCCGATACTGGAAGTGATGCAATGGTTCACCGCAGATGGCTACTGGCTCAGCCGGCTGATCTTCCAGCGGGCTCTCGCCTGCATCTACCTGGTCGGGTTTCTCGCCGCCGCCCTCCAGTTCCGGGCGCTGATCGGCGAACGGGGCATGCTGCCCGTGCCCGAGTTCCTGCGGCGAACGGACTGGCGCCTCGCTCCCGGTCTCTTCCGGCTCCACTACTCCGACCGGTTCTTCGCGGTGGTCGCCTGGACCGGCTGCGCCCTCGCGGTCGCGCTGATCGCCGGGGTGGATTCGTACGTTCCGCTCTGGGCCGCCATGCTGATGTGGTTGCTGCCCTGGGCGTTGTATCTGTCGATCGTCCAGGTCGGCCAGGTCTGGTACAGCTTCGGGTGGGAGTCGCTGCTCCTGGAGACGGGCTTCCTCGCCGTCTTTCTCGGTAACGCGGACACGGCTCCGCCCGTGCTGGTGCTGTGGCTACTGCGCTGGGTGCTGTTCCGGGTCGAATTCGGCGCAGGGCTGATCAAGATCCGGGGCGACGAGTGCTGGCGCAAGCTGACCTGCCTGTATTTCCACCACGAGACCCAGCCGATGCCGGGACCGCTGAGCTGGTTCTTCCACCGGCTGCCCCGACCGGTCCACCGGGTGGAGGTGGCGGCCAACCATGTCACCCAACTCCTCGTCCCGATCTTGCTCTTCACCCCGCAGCCGGTGGCGACTGCGGCCGCGGGGCTGATGATCGTCACCCAGTTGTGGCTGGTGCTCTCCGGCAACTTCGCCTGGCTGAACTGGGTGACCATCGCTCTCGCGCTGTCCGCCGTCGACTGGTCACTGGTCGCTGCACAGCCCGCGCAGTCGGCGCCGCCGCTCTGGTACGAGGTGCTGGTCATCGCCGTCACCGCGCTGGTGGTCGCCCTCAGCTACCGTCCGGCACGCAATCTGATCTCCCGCCGCCAGGTGATGAACCGCTCGTTCGACCCGTTGCATCTCGTCAACACATACGGCGCGTTCGGCAGCATCAGCCGGGTCCGGCTGGAGATCGCGGTCGAGGGCACCGACGAGACGGTGCTCCACCCCGGCACCGTCTGGCAGGAGTACGGCTTCCGGGGCAAGCCGGGCGATCCGCGGAGGCTCCCGCGCCAGTTCGCTCCCTATCACCTGCGTCTGGACTGGCTGATGTGGTTCGCGGCGCTCTCTCCCGCGTACGCCCATCCCTGGTTCGGACCCTTCCTGGAACGGCTACTGGAGAACGACCGGGACACGCTGCGGCTGCTGCGCCACAACCCGTTCCCGGGCACCCCGCCCACGCACCTCCGCGCCAGGGTGTACCGCTACCGGTACACGACCTGGCGCGAGCTGCGCGCCACCGGGAACTGGTGGCACCGCACCTATGTGCGGGAATTCATCAGACCGGTTACCCTCGCCCCCGCCCGCATCAGCCCGACCACGCCCCCATGAAGACCCGGGCCCCGGGGCTACCCGGATTTCGCCCGGTGCGGTGACCCGGCCGGGACACGCCGGAGCCCCGGACCTCCGTTGTGTCGGAAGGCCGGGGCTCCCTGGCTGACGGACATCGCGGACGTCGGGCGGGCGCGCTGCCGAGCCCGTCGATCAGTCGATGCCGGGCAGGATGTGCGGCTCGGCGAGATCGTCCTCGTAGCCGGCCAGCCGGATCGGCGCAGATCTGGCCCAGACTTCGAGGTTCTGGAGTTTCTCGGGCCGACGGGCCCGCTCTCCCTGTCGCTCGGCCGGTCGCTTCTCTTGCTTCGTCAGTTCTGGTGTCACCGCGTACTCCTTTGTGTCGCAAAACCCCGGGCGTCGCCGACACTCCGGCCTCATTACCGGAAATCGACCACCCATATGGGGCGGGGCAGGAACAGTTCGGTCGCGGTGGCGCCGGGCATGGGGCGGAACGGCGGCCTGGTTGCAAGCCTGTCCCAGGACGGCCCGGGGATTTTTGTGGACCCCCGGGTGGCGTCTGTTCACCTCAGCCTAACCAAATGAGCGCTTTCGCGCTCGATGGAACGTGTGCGCTCAGTCACTTTCGGACAACGGATCGATCTACCAACCGGCCGGCGCGTAGTCCTTCAGGAAGCAGCCGAACAGGTCCTCTCCCGCTTCGCCCCGCACGATCGGGTCGTAGACCCGGGCAGCGCCGTCGACCAGGTCGAGCGGGGCGTGGAAGCCCTCCTCGGCCAGCCGGATCTTGTCGGGGTGCGGGCGCTCGTCGGTGATCCAACCCGTGTCGACGGCGGTCATCAGGATGCCGTCCTTCTCGAACATCTCCTGGGCGCTGGTGCGGGTGAGCATGTTCAGCGCCGCCTTGGCCATGTTGGTGTGCGGGTGGCCCGCACCCTTGTAGCCGCGACTGAACACACCCTCCATCGCGGAGACGTTGACCACGTAGGCGCGCTTGGCCGCCGTCGCGGCCATCGCGGGACGGAGCCGGCTGATCAGGATGAACGGCGCGGTGGAGTTGCAGAGCTGGACCTCGAGCAGTTCGATCGGCTCGACCTCTTCGACCGTCTGGATCCAGCTGTTCGTGTGGTGCAGGTCCGGCACGAGACCGCCCGCGTCGATCGCGGTGCCCGCAGCGATCCGTTCCAGCGAGGCGGATCCGGTGACCAGGGCCAGTTCCGTGACGTCCTGCGCGCTCAGCCCCTCCTTGCGGGCGGCGGGCAGGGCGGCGACGCGGTCGACCGAGCCGCTGCCAAAGGTGCCGATGACCTCGGCCGCGGGGAGTTCACCCGCGGGCAGCGGTGCGGACTCGGCGCCGAGCAGTTCGCTGTACGCCTGCGGGGAGCGGCGAACCGTCTGCGCAGCGTTGTTGATCAGGATGTCCAGCGGCCCCTCGGCGGCGACCGAGTCGGCGAGCGCGACGACCTGGGCGGGGTCGCGCAGGTCGATGCCGACGATCTTCAGCCGGTGGATCCACTCGTCACTGTCCGGCATCGCCTTGAAGCGGCGGATCGCGTCGTTGGGGAAGCGGGTGGTGATGGTGGTGTGCGCGCCGTCACGCAGCAGCCGCAGTGCGATGTACATGCCAATCTTGGCCCGGCCGCCGGTGAGCAGCGCCCGGCGTCCCGTCAGGTCGGTCCGCGCGTCGCGGCGGGCCCGGTTCTCCTTGGCGCACTGCTGGCAGAGCTGGTGATAAAAGGCGTCCACCTCGACGTACCGGGTCTTGCAGATGTAGCAGGAGCGGGGCCGCTGGAGTATCCCGGCGATCTCGGCAGTGGCCGAGGAGGACGGCAGGACACCCTGGGTCTCGTCGTCGATGCGATCGGCCGAGCCAGTGGCGGTGGCCTCGGTAACAGCCTTGTCGTGCGCGGTCTTGGCGGCCCGGCGCTCCTGACGACGGCGCTGCTTCACGGTCCGGTAAATACCGGCGGTGGCGCGGCGCACGGCGATGGCGTCCGGGTGGTCGACCTCGATGGTGTCGAGTTCGTCGAGCACGCTCAGGCAGACGGCCAGCCGCTCCGGGTCGATACCGGGACCGAACTCCTCGATACCGGGAGCGAACTCCGCGCTGTCCTCTGTCACCGTCATTGCCGTTCCTCTGTCAGTCATGCCGCCGGGATCTCTCGGCGGCCCCGGCGCATTGCCGCACCGGGCTCACGAGGACTGGTATCCACGGGGCTGAGGCCCGGCTGCGGGCTTGCGTGAAGCCGCCGCACTTCGGGCCGAACGCCCCGCTCAAGTCTGCCATGTCCGCCGCGCTGCTCCATCCGGGTGCGCAGGGCGGCGCAGCGGGCCGCGGGAGGAGACGCCAGGGACGCGGACGTCGGCCTGCGACGCCGTCACGACGTCTCTGTCGGCGCGCGGTCGATCACCGGGGGACGGATTCCGCAGGGGATCCCGGTGTGCGGTCGAGGACGCAGTCCCCGCAGAGGCCCCCGCCCGGGCACCGGTAGTAGAGGCAGCAGCTGCGTCTGCGGAACGCGGGGGTGTGCGGCGAGCCGGTGGTGCGCAGATCCGGGTGGTCGAAGAGTTCGGCGACCAGGGCGCGGGCCCGTTGCGCGACGTCCGGGCGGTGGTGGGTCCGCGCCCAGGCGATCAGTTCCCGGAGCGCTCCGGCGAGGGCCGATCCCGCGTTGCCCCAGAGCAGCCGCGGAGCGAGGTGTCCGTCCTGGCGGATCGCCTCCGCCAGGGGTACGAGATGGCCGAACTGGACGACCTCACGGATCCGGTCCGCGGTGCCAGGCAGCGTGGCGACCGGCTCGTGCCACAGGTCGTCGGGGGCGGGGCGCTGCGGGTCCCAGTGGAGCGTGCCGGGGGACAGATCGGGGAAGCGGCCCTCGATCGCCGCCGGTCCCAGGGCGGTCGACCAGAGACGGGCGGCCAGGCCCAGGTGAGCGACGGACGCGGCCACTCGGCGCTCCCGGGTACGGAGCGCGGCCGCGACCGCGTCGATACGGGTGGTGAGCGATGCCGTCTCCCCCGCGTACAGCCGGGCCAGCGGGCGGTGTGCGCCACCGGGCACCGGTGTGCTGCGCAGGGCGAAGAAGCCGCCCACCGAAGCCGCGTCCGCCTGCTCCGAGCGCTGTTCCTGCGTGGGTTCCATCGATCGCTCCTGGTGACATCGCGGCCGTCCCGAGTACCGCGACTCGCCGTTCACCGTATCGCTGCGGGATGATCGTCCTGAGGCTCGTCGGGGTAGTACTACCGTCGGGAGGAGGACACGCGGACCACTGCCGTACTACCAAAGCAGTACGTCGGATCGCAGTCTCAAGGACGACGACTCGGCGGCTTTGAAGGGCCATCGTGGTGCACATGAGTTTCCTCGCACTGTCGGTGCTGCTGTCACTGGTCTCTGCGGTCGCGTACGCGGCCGGGGCAATCGTCCAGGAGCGCGTCGCCGCGGCCGGAGACAGCCGCTCGCTCACCCCTCTGCGCAACCGCGTGTGGTGGGTGGCCGTGGCGTTGAACAGTGTGGGTGCCGTGCTGCACGTGCTGGCACTGGCGTACGGCCCGCTCAGCCTGGTGCAGCCGCTCGGTGCGCTGACGATCGTCTTCGCCCTGCCGATGGCTGCCCTCTTCGTACGCCGCCGGGCCGGGGCGACTGCCTGGCGCGGCGCGATCATGGCGACGGCCGGTCTGGCGGGTCTGCTCGCGCTCACCGGCGGCAGCGAGGCGCACACGCTGGACGGGTCGGAGCAGGTCATGCTCGCGACCGTGACGTTCGGCGCGGTGGCGCTGCTCCTCGTGGTCTCGAAGGGCATGCAGAAGCCGGTGGTACGGAGCGTGGTGCTGGCCGGGGCGGCAGGTGTCGCGTTCGGTATCGCCTCCGTGTTCACGAAGACGGTGGCGATGGTGTGGACCTCGGGTGCCGTGGGCGCGGGGCTGCCCTCGCTCCTGGTGATCGCGGTGCTGGCAGGGGCCGGACTGCTGCTGGCCCAGGCCGCGTACCGGGGCGCCGGCCTCACCGCTCCGCTCGCGACGGTGACCGTCGTGAACCCTGTGATCGCGGCGGCGGTCGGCATCACGCTGTTCGGCGAGGAGTTCCGGTACGGCACGGCGGGCACGGTGCTGGCGCTCGCGTGCGGCGTGGTGGCCGCGGGCGGGCTGATCCTGCTGACCACGGAGCGGATGAGCGCGGAGCAGCGCGAGAATCAGCGGGCCCAGGGCACCGGCGCGGATGTGTCGGAGGTGGATGCCGGAGTTGCCGCGGAGGACATGGAAGGTGCCCCGGAGAGCGCGGAGAACGCCGCCGAGTCCGCTGCTGCGGTGAAGTCCGCCGGTGCGGTCGAGTTCGCGGGGGCATCGGCCGGGCATCAGCCGCAGGCGGAGCCTCCCCGGGGCACGTCCGCCGTGTCCGGCTCGGCCGCTGCGGATTCGATGCCCTCGCTGCTCCCGCCGCCGGTGACAGTGCCGGTGACGCTGAGGAGTCGTCGGGCACGTCGGGTGTGGTTCGGCCCCGCGCCGCTGCCGCGCACCGGTTCGGGACGACGTGCCCTGTCGGCCGCCGATCCCGATGACTCCGCACAACGGCTCGGCGGCGTTCAGACGCTGACGCCGCCTGCCCTGAGGTAGGTCACGGGGTCGATGTCGGAGCCGTAACCGGGGCCGGTACGAATCTCGAAGTGCAGATGCGGTCCGGTGACGTTGCCCGTGGAGCCCGAGCGGGCGATGCGCTGACCGCCGCTGATGTGCTGGCCCTCGCGCACATGGAGCGCGGACAGGTGCGCGTACTGGCTGTACTTGCCGTCGCCGTGCCGGACGACGATCTGGTAGCCGTACGCTCCCGCCCAGCCCGCCGACACGACCGTGCCGGAGGCCACCGCCTTGACCGAAGTGCCGGTGGGGACGGGGAAGTCGATGCCCGTGTGATAGCCACTCGCCCAGGAACCGGCCTGGTGGTAGGAGGTGCCGATGCGGGTCGCCACCACCGGTGCGGTGAGCCCGGAGTGCTTCTCGGCCCGCTCGTCCTTCCTGTGCTGAGTCTTTGCCGCCTGGTGCGGCTTCGCCCCTGCCGTGTGGTGCGGTTTTGCCGCCTGGTGCTGCGGTTCCGCCTGTTCGTGCTTCGGTTCCGCCGGTCGACGCGGCTTCGTCTTCGGCTGCGGCCCGGTGGACGCGCCCGGCTTGAGGCCGGTCTTCGAAGCGGGCTTCGGGGTCCGGGCCGCGTCCAGGGTGAGCCTCTGGCCGGGGAAGATCAGGTCCGGGTCGTCGCCGACCACTGTGCGGTTGGCCGCGTAGATATGCTGCCAACCGCCCCTCACACGCTCGGTGGACGCGATCGCGGAGAGCGAGTCGCCACGCGCAACGGTGTACGACTCGCGCTTGCCGGGCACCATGGTCGGCGTGACGGGTGCGGGTGCCTTATCGGCCTTCGGTATCGCCTTCTTCGGGGTGGGAGTCCCCTTCGAGGAGGTGTCGACGGGACCGCCGGTCGGCTCCGCCTGCGGCTTGACGTCGGGGGCGCCGCCGCCCCGTGTCAGGCCCGCCCGGGTGGAGCAGGTCGGCCACGCACCGGGGCCCTGCGCCTCCAGTACCTTCTCCGCAATGGCTATCTGCTGTGCCTTGGTGGCCAGATCGGCACGCGGCGCGTAGACGGTGCCGCCGTAGGCCGCCCAGGTCGACCGGGTGAACTGCAGCCCGCCGAAGTATCCGTTGCCCGAGTTGATGTGCCAGTTGTCGGTGGACTCGCAGGCGGCGACCTTCTCCCAGACATCCGTCGACGCGGCGCCCGCCGAAGCTGCGCTGATGAGCGGGAGCGCGATGCCCGCACCGCCTGCCGTGACCGTCAGCGAGGCGCGGTTGATGCGGCTGGGCTGGTATTTGCGGTGCCGTCCGTTCGCGGCCATGACTTGGCTCCCCCACTGGCTGTAGGACACGTCGCAAGCGGCCAACTTATGGGCACACAAAGGGTGATGACAAGGGCTCAGCCCAGTACCCACCTGTCACTCATGAAACGGGCGCCTCGGATCGCAGTTCATCGACGGGGGCGACGCCTGCGGAAGACCCGTGCCCGGGTGCCGTCGCGACAGAGCCGGAGCGATGCCGGGCCACCGCGTCCAGCGGCGGGGACGTGCCAGAGCGTGTTTCGAAAGGAGCGTCGTCCGGCCGTAGGGCGGGCCAGGCGGCGTCTGGTGCATGCGATCGCAAGGCGGAGGGTCGCCCCGATACTGGGCGTATCAAGGACGAGCCCGACAACGCAGCGAGCGTGCGTGCCAGGCGTCGCCTGGCAGGCGGGACTTTCGAACCCTAGGCCTGTCCCCCGCGGAAGAGTTCTGTTCCACCGGCCCGGCCCGGCCGGCTCCTCACCCGACCGTACGGGCGTTCTCCTGCGGCGTGAACGGAGCGCGGCGGGGCGAACAGGCCATGCCCGCTTCCCGTATCCATACTGGTCATCCCGGCATCCTCGACAGATTGCAGGAGCACACAGATGAGCGGCACTGCGCAGATCGGCGTCACTGGACTCGCGGTGATGGGCCGCAATCTCGCCCGGAACTTCGCCCGCAACGGCTTTGCGGTGGCGGTGCACAATCGTACGACCGCAAAGACCGATGCCCTGGTCAAGGAGTTCGGCGACGAGGGCACCTTCGTCGCCGCACGCACTCCCGAGGACTTCGTGGCGGCGCTGGAGCGACCGCGTCGGCTGGTCATCATGGTGAAGGCGGGCGATCCGACCGACGCCGTGATCCAGGAGTTCGCCCCGCTGCTCGAGGAGGGCGACGTCATCATCGACGGCGGCAATGCCCACTTCGAGGACACTCGCCGCCGCGAGAAGGACCTGCGGGAGCGCGGGATCCACTTCGTCGGTGTCGGTATCTCCGGCGGCGAGGAGGGGGCGCTGAACGGGCCGAGCATCATGCCGGGCGGCTCCACCCAGTCGTACGAATCCCTGGGGCCGCTCCTGGAGCGGATCGCCGCACAGGCAAAGGACGGCACCCCGTGCACCACGCACATCGGCCCCGACGGCGCCGGGCATTTCGTGAAGATGGTCCACAACGGCATCGAGTACGCGGACATGCAGCTGATCGCGGAGGCGTACGACCTGCTGCGCCGGGTGGCCGGCTACTCCCCCGCGCAGATCGCCGAGACCTTCCGCAGCTGGAACACCGGCCGCCTCGACTCGTATCTGATCGAGATCACCGCCGAGGTCCTCGCCCATACGGACGAGTCGACGGGCAAGCCCTTCGTCGACATCGTGCAGGACCGCGCCGAGCAGAAGGGGACGGGCCGCTGGACCGTGCAGATCGCGCTGGATCTGGGGGTGCCGGTCTCCGGTATCGCGGAGGCGGTGTTCGCCCGTTCCCTGTCGGGCCACGCGGATCTCCGTGAGGCCGCACGGGAGTTGCCGGGGCCGAAGGCCGTCCCCCTCACCGGGGCAGGGGCGGCAGCCTTCGCCGACCAGGTCGAACAGGCGCTGTACGCCTCCAAGATCGTCTCCTACACGCAGGGGTTCCACCAGATCCGGGCGGGCAGCGAGGCGTACGACTGGAACATCGATCTCGGTGGGGTGGCGGCGATCTGGCGGGCCGGATGCATCATCCGGGCCGCATTCCTGGACCGGATCCGCGCGGCGTACGACGCGCGTCCCGGGCTGGTGAGTCTCCTCTCCGACCAGCAGTTCGCTGCCGAGATCGGTGCGGCGCAGGACGACTGGCGGACGGTGGTCGCCGAGGCGGTGCGTCAGGGGGTGCCCACCCCCGGATTCGCCGCCGCGCTCTCGTACTACGACGGGGTGCGCGCCGACCGGCTGCCCGCGGCGCTCACACAGGGGCAGCGGGACTTCTTCGGAGCGCACACCTATCGGCGTACCGACCGTGACGGCTCGTTCCACACGCTCTGGGGCGGCGACCGGTCGGAGGTCTCCACCGGCTGACGGGGGGACGGCCGGTCGCCCGGTCGGGTCGCCGCGGGATGCGGCGGGGCCGCACGTATGGGTAAGTAGCAGCGAGTACCGTCGGCGTCCCGCACCACCGGGATGCCCCAGCCGAGCCGCCGCCACCACCCACTCGGAGCCGCCGCATGCCCGACGCCGTCCCGGCCCCGGCCGCCGCCCAACCCGTCGTCGCGCCGCTGACCACCGCGGCCCTGATCCTGGTGGTCACGATCGAACCCGGTGGTGAGAGCGCCGTACGCGAGGTGCTGCCGGACCTTGCGGCGTTCGCCCGTTCCATCGACTTCCGGGTGCCCGACGCCGGCCTGGCCTGTGTGACCGGATTCGGGTCGGACGCCTGGGACCGGCTGTTCGCGGGGCCGCGGCCGGCCTCGCTCCATCCGTTCCGGGAGCTGCACGGCGCGCGCCACCACGCCCCCGCCACCCCGGGCGATCTGCTGTTCCACATCCGGGGCGAGCGGATGGACGTGTGTTACGAGTGGGCCGCCCGACTGCTCGACCTGCTCGGCGGGGCGGTGACGGTTGTCGACGAGACGCAGGGGTTCCGGTACTTCGACCACCGGGACCTGCTCGGTTTCGTCGACGGGACGGAGAACCCGATCAGCGCCGGTGCGCTGACGGCGGCGCTCGTGGGCTCCGCAGCCGACCCCGCCTTCGCGGGCGGCAGCTATGTCATCGTGCAGAAGTATCTCCACGACCTGGCGTCCTGGAACACGCTGAGCACGGAGGAGCAGGAGCGTGTCATCGGCCGCACCAAGCTGGACGACGTCGAGCTGCCCGACGCCGTCAAACCCCATAACTCCCACGTCGCGTTGAACACCCTCTCAGCGCCGGACGGCACCGCGCGCGAGATCCTGCGCGCCAACATGCCGTTCGGCAGTTTCGAACAGGGCGAGTTCGGCACGTACTTCATCGGTTATGCCGCCGATCCGGACGTGACCGAACAGATGCTCCGCAATATGTTCCTCGGAAATCCGCCGGGCACGTACGACCGCATCCTCGACTTCTCGACCGCCGTCACCGGCACCCTCTTCTACGCCCCCAGCGCCGACTTCTTCGACGCCCCGCCGCCGGCCCCCGTCCTGTCCGGGACCGAATCCCTGTCGCAGCCGGCGTCCGCGCCGGGCGCTCGGATCGCGGTTCCGGCGGATGCGCGGGACGGTTCGCTGCATATCGGCAGCCTGCAAGAAAGCGCCCAGTGATGAACAACCTCCACCGCGAACTCGCCCCCGTCACGGAAGCCGCCTGGGACCAGATCGAGGAGGAGGCCCGGCGCACCTTCAGCCGCCATCTGGCGGGCCGTCGCGTCGTCGATGTGACGGATCCCGAGGGACCGTCGTTCTCGGCGGTCGGTGACGGGCATCTGCGGGAGATCGACCCGCCGACGCCGGATGTCATCGCCAGGGCCCGTACCTCCGTGCCGGTGATCGAGTGGCGGGTGCCGTTCACGGTGACGCGGGCGGCCGTGGACGATGTCGAGCGCGGCTCCGACGACAGTGACTGGCAGCCTGTCAAGGATGCCGCCCGGACCTGTGCGTTCGCCGAGGACATGGCCATCATCGACGGCTACGCGTCGGCCGGCATCACCGGTCTGCGCGACGGTTCCTCGCACGCTCCGCTGCCGCTGCCCGCCGATGCGCGCGACTATCCGGCCACGGTGAGCCAGGCGCTGACCCAGCTGCGGCTGGCCGGTGTGGACGGGCCGTACCGGCTGCTGCTCGGCGCCGACGCGTTCACCGAGGCGACCGAGACGTCCGACCACGGCTATCCGGTGGCCACGCATCTCGCTCGGCTGCTGGACGATCAGATCCTCTGGGCGCCCGCCGTCGCGGGCGGTGTGCTGCTGTCCACCCGCGGTGGCGACTTCGAACTGCTCCTGGGCCAGGACCTGTCCATCGGCTATCGGGACCACGACGCGACGCACATCCGGCTCTACTTCCACCAGTCGTTCACGTTCCGGATGCTGACGCCGGAAGCCGTGGTCCCGATCATCGCCTGACGGCCGGGTCCACGGCTGCTGCCTGCCGGTGCCCGGCCTCTTAACGGACCGGATCGGGCGCCCCTCGCCGGCCGGACACCGGGCGTACTCCTGCCATCGGCCGGTCGCTCGTATGCTCGGTTCCCATGACGAGGCGCGACGTGCCCGAGCCGGAGCGGGAGCCGCAATCCGGGGTCACGCTCCGCGAGATCCTGGCGTTCGACGACGTCGGCATGCTCCGTCTGTTGCTCGCGCCCGCCGACCACGTCGTCGGCGTCCGCGGTGTGGCCGTCGGTGACGAAGAGCAGGCGCAGCCACTCGACCAGCGCATCGTGCTGGCCGTCGGCCCGCCGGCCTCCTCAGCCGATGCAGCGGGCCCGGTCCGTGAGGCCGCCCGGCGCGGCGCCTGCGCCGTAGTGCTCCGCGATACGGAGGGGGTGCCCGCGGCGCCCGACGTACTGGCCGCCGCCGAGGAGTCGGGCATCGCCCTGCTCACCCGTGCGGCCTGGGCCGACTGGACCGACACCGCGACTCTGCTGCGTTCCGCGCTCTCCTACGCCGCGACGGGCCGTGCCGGGGACACGGCCCTCACGGCGGACACCTCAGCCGGCGGGCTGGCAGCCCTCGCCTCGGCCATCGCCGAGAACACCGGGGGCTCCATCACCATCGAGGACACCCGCTTCCGGGTGCTGGCCCACTCCGCCACCCGCCCCGAGGCCGACGGGGTCCGCCGGTCCACGATTCTCGGCGGCAGGGTTCCCGAGTGGCGCGTCGCCGAGCTCCGGCGCAGCGGAATCCTCCGCGCCCTGTGGACCTCCCGGGACGTCATCCACCGGGCCGCCGAAGGCGACAGCCCCGAGCGACTGATCATCGCGGTCCGCAGCGGCTCCGAAGTCCTCGGCTCCATCTGGGCGGCCACGGACGGGCGCGCGCTCTCCGCGCAGGCAGCGGATGCGCTGCGGCGCGGAGCGGAGCTCGCCGCCCCCCACCTGGTGCAGCACCGGCTGCGCGCGAGCGGGGCCGCGCGCCGGAGGAACCATGCGCTGCGCGGCCTGCTGTACGGGTGCGGGGACCGGCGCACCCACGCCTGGTCGCTGGGGCTGCCACCGGACGCGCCGTGCGCGGTCCTGGTGGCCGAACGCGACGGCGCGGCAGGGCCGTCGGCCGACCGCGTCCTCGATGTACTCGCCCTGCACGCATCCTCGTACCGCCCCTCGGCTCGCGTGCTGCGCGACGGGGACCGGCTGCTGGTGCTGCTGCCGGTCGAGCGCGACATGGACAGGGAAGTGCTCGGCCTTGCACACGAGTTGGACGCACTCGCCGTGTCGATGCACGGCTCCGCGCCGGTCCGGGTCGGTGCGGGTCCCGTCGTGCCCACCGCCCTGCGGGCCGCCGCCTCCTGCGAGGAGGCGACGCTGGTCGTACGGGTGCTGCGCAACCGCGCCGCGCGCGGCGGGGAGCCTGAGCCGCTGCAGTACGCCGGGGCAGCCGATGTCGGTCCGTCCCTGGACGTCCTGCGGGTCCTGGACGCCGTACGGCCGGTCTGGGAAGCGGGCCGCGGACCGGTGCACGACCTCGTACGGTCCGACCTGGCGACCGGGGGCGAGCTGGTCCGCTCACTCGCCGCCTACTTCGACGCGTCGGGCGACATCGGCCGGGCCGCCCGGCAGCTCGTCGTGCACCCCAACACGCTGCGGTACCGGCTGCGCCGCGCCCGGGAGCGGTACGGCGTCGATCTCGACGACCCCGACACCCGGCTGCTCATCACCCTCGCCGTCCGGCTGAACGGCTAGATTTGTCCCCGATTCGTACGGTCGTTGGCCCTGCGGCCAAGGTCCGGCACCGATCCTGTTCTGCTCGACAGAGACCTGCGGGGCTCCCATCACCGACTCTCGCCGTATGCCTCTCACCACGCCCGCTCCGGGCCCTTCGTCCTCCGCGCGTGTCGCCGCCGCGGTCCGCCACGCCGTCGGCACCGGTTTGCTCGGCGAGGGCCGGCCCGTCGCCGGGTTCATCGACACCGACGGCGTGCGCAACTCCATCGCCGCCCTCCATGGCGCGTTCACCGACACGCCCGCCACCGTGCTGCACACCTTCGCCGCCAAGGCCGCGGCCCTCGTCCCCGTGCTGAGGCTGCTCGCCGACTGCGGCATGGGATGCGAGGTCGCCAGCCCCGGTGAGCTGAGGCTCGCCCTCGACGCCGGATTCGCACCCTCGGCGATCGTCCTCGACTCCCCCGCCAAGACGCGCGACGAGATCCGTCAGGCGCTCGCGCTCGGTGTGGCACTCAATGCCGACAGCCTCGACGAGGTGCGGCGCATCGCCTCGCTGCGGCCCCGGAGCTCGGCCTCCGTCATCGGACTGCGCATCAACCCGCAGGTGGGCGGAGGCTCCATCAGCGCGATGAGCACCGCCACCCCGACCTCCAAGTTCGGCGTGGCGCTGCACGACCCCGGCGCGCGCGAGAGTGTCGTCCGGGCGTTCGCCGAACACTCCTGGCTGACCCGGCTGCATTCCCATGTCGGCTCCCAGGGCTGTTCGTTGGAGCTGATCGCGACCGGGGTCGCGGAGACGTACCGACTCGCCGAGGAGATCAACGAGACCCTCGGTGCCCGGCAGATCACCAGCATCGACCTCGGCGGCGGACTGCCCGTCAACTTCGCGGACGATTCCGTACGACCCACCTTTTCCGCGTATGTGGCGGCGCTGCGCGGGGCGGCGCCGGGGCTCTTCGACGGCCGGTACGGGCTGGTCACGGAGTTCGGCCGGTCGCTGCTCGCGAAGAACGGCTTCATCGGGGCACTGGTGGAGTACACGAAGGACGCGGGCTCCCGCCGTATCGCGCTCACCCACGCGGGCGCCCAGATCGCCACCCGTACCGTCTTCATGCCCGAGTCCTGGCCGCTGCGGGTCGGGGCGTTCGACGCCGAGGGACGCCCCAAGGACGGACCGTCGCTGGTCCAGGACATCGCGGGACCGTGCTGTTTCGCCGGGGACGTCGTGGCACACGCCCGGGAACTGCCAGAGCTGCGAGAGGGCGACTTCGTGGTGTTGTACGACACCGGCGCGTACTACTTCTCGACCCCCTGGTCGTACAACAGTCTGCCGAGGCCCGCCGTATACGGATTCAGCACGGTCGGCGCCGGGAGCGACAGCTCGGGCGAGGAAGCCGTTCGATTCGCGCCGGTGCGTGACGCCCAGTCGCTGGAGTCGATCGCCGAGGAGAGCGGGGCGGGACACGCCGACTCCCTCCTCGGAATCGGCCCCCAGCACACGGAGTAGCTGTCCGGCCGTGACTCGTCATTCGGCGGGGCGGGGCGTTGGCTCCGGCTCCGGCACCGGTTCGGGGTTGGGCGACGGCGGCTGGGGAATCGGGTCCGGCGACGGACCGGGCGGCACCGGACCGGGTACGGGCGGGGCAGGTGTCGGCCCCGGCAGCGGCGAGGGAGGCCCGGGCATGGGTCCGGGCGTCGGCGCGGGCGGCACGGGGTCGGGAGGCGGCACAGGTTCGGGATACGGGTTGGTCATCTCGGGCTCCAGAAGTGCGGGCGGATCTCCTGTCCACCGTCTCCCGGAGCAGGTGCCCGCGCCTGCCGAGAGCATACGTACGGGTTCCGTGCCACCGGACGAGAACCCGTACGGCGGCTCAGCGCGCTGCCGCGGCAGTGGCAGCAAGCCCGGGCCGGGGACTGGAGAGGACCGGAATCCGCGTGACCGTCCGGGTGACGGCATCGGCCATGGACGCCTGGGCCAACACGATCACATCGGCGTCCGTCACCCGGTCGGCGGCAGCGGCCACCAGCTCCAGACAGCCGTCACGGTCGCCGGCTTCGAACCGCGCCCATGCCCCCTCGACCAGGACCGTACGGATGTCCGCGGCCCGATCACCCGCCTCCTCGGCCAGCAGGGCCAGGGTCGGTGCCAGGGTCTCCGCAAGAGCGGCGGACTCGGCGACCCCAAAGATCGTCGAACAGGTGCGGAGTCAGTTGGCGGAGGGCACGGCGTACGGGCTCCGCTCGGTGGCGGTGCCCGGCACGGGCGCGGAGGCGTCGGCGCCGAGCGCGACAATCCGGTTGTCCGCGTCGACGTGGACGATGCTCGGGGTCAGCGTGCGGGCCTCGGCGTCGTCGACCTGAGCGTAGCTGATCAGGATCACGAGGTCGCCGGGGTGGACGAGGTGGGCGGCGGCGCCATTGATACCGATGACGCCGGAACCGCGTTCACCCTCGATGACGTACGTCTCCAGCCGGGCACCGTTGTCGATGTCGACGATGTGCACGAGCTCGCCGGGCAGAAGATCCGCGGCTTCCATGAGTGCGGCGTCCACGGTGACGGAACCGACGTAGTGCAGGTCGGCCTGGGTCACGGTGGCACGGTGGATCTTGGACTTGAACATGGTACGAAACACGGAGAAACTCCCGATTTGTCTGCTCCCTGCCTGCTTTCTGCAGGTCAAGGGCGTCTCCGGAGCCTACAACGATTCGCATGTGCGGCCATCTGTCACCAGGTGTTTCAGGACTCACGCTGACACGTTGCTGACTTTCGTGATGGGTGATCAGGTAAGGACCGGACTGGTCCAACCTGCGACGCCGATCCCGAGGGCGGTGGCGCAAGGCAAGCGTCGGGGCTCGCGCGTGCGGACGCCCCAGCCGCACCAGTCACATCACGTACTCCGGCCCCGCGCCCGGGTCAGCTGCTTCAGTTCGATGATGGTCGCGACGGCGCGCAGCCAGGTGGCCGCGGTGTCGTCGGCGGCGATCCCGCCCACGAGTTCGGTGCCGGCCCGCAGCCACTCCCGTACGAGGGCGGCCGCCTCCCGGCGGGGCAGGGGCTCGGGCAGCTCCGCGGCGCGGGCGAGTCCGCCGGCGCGCACGGTGTCGGCGAGGAAGGCGACCGAGCGCGGCTCGGTGCCGAGGCGGTCGAGGATGACGGCTGCGGCCGCGGCGCCGTCGCCGAACAGGGCGGTGCGCCGGGTGCCGGGCTCGGCGGTGAGGCCATAACGCAGGAGGACGGTGATGTCGAGCCGGGCCAGCTCGTCGTCCGTGCGGTCCGGCGGGTACGGGGCGTCGTCGTTCATGGCGGGGCCTCGGGTGTCTCGTCTCATGTGACTGGTCCGCTGCGGTTCAGTTGACGGTGACGGTGTAGGTGATGCGCTCGGGCGCCGGGGAGGGGGAGGCAGCCCCCGTGGTCGGGGTGGCGGAGGGTCCGGTCGTCTCGGGGGGCAGCGTGGAGGTGTTGCCCTGGCAAGTGGTGAAGGTACAGTGCAGCAGCGTGAACCGGGTGGTCCCCTTGCCCTTGGCCTCGAAGGTGAAGGTGAGCCGGCCGCCGGCACCGTCCACCGGCTCGTCGCCGGAGTCCGACGCGTAGTTCTGGCCGCGGCTGACCAGCACCGAGCTGTCGGGCGCGGGGTCGACCAGGTACCAGTACTCGCGGGTGGAGGCGTTCTGGTCGACGGTGAGCGTGAAGCGCTCGCCCGGCTCGGCAGTGACGCTGGTGTCCTTCACCGGGTGGCTCGTCGGGCGGCTCGCGGTTCTCGTGGAGCCGCCGGTCGGATCGTCGGTGCCCGAGCCGCAGCCCGTGGCGAGAGCGAGGAGCGCGGCCGCCGAGATCGCGGCACCGCCCCTGCTACCGCGGAAGATAGACGCTGTACGCATTGGGGAGATCACTGTTGGAAGCCTTGCCCATGTGGCCGTTGATGAAGTCGTCCTCGCTGACCCAAGTGGTCGAGCCCCAGGGGTTGTACACCTGAAGCATGTCACCCTCCTGGGCGATGATGGTCATCGCGTGGGCGCCCTCCTTGCCCGAGACGTCGACCGGCACCGGCCGCCCCTCCGCCACCGACTTCTCGACTTCGGTGAGGACCGCCCTGCGGTCGGCGGCGCTGTCCAGGTCCTGGCGCTGGTAGTCACTGCCGGTGGCACTGCCGACGGCGGCGTCATTGATCCGTTCCTGCCCCTCGGACCCCATGCCGCCCCAGTTCTCGCCGCCGTCACCTTCGGTATGCAGCCGGTGCTGTTCGGCCACCAGCCGCTGCTTGAAGGCGTCGGGGTCGTCCTGCTGCCCGTCGGGGCCGCCGGTGAGGTCGAGCGCGTACAGCGGGTCGACCATGGCGCGGGACGTGACGGTGGACGAGGCCACGCAGGTGCCCTCGGAGCCGTCGCCGCCTTGGATCCACCGCTGGCCGTCGAACGTGACGTCGTCCTTGTTGTTGTTCGAGCCGTCCGGCGCCAGGCCCTCGTCGTTCATGCTGTCCGCGGCGGTGACCACCGGAGTGAGGTGTCGGCGCAGCCAGTCGGGGTCCTTGCCGTGGATCTTGTCCTGGAACGTGCCGATCTCGTCGACGCTGTGGCCGGCGGCCAGGGCCTTCATCAGGTAGGCCCGCTCCTGCGGGGTGTCCGACTTCGCGAGCATCCGCTCCATGGCCATCTCGTCGTCGAGGCTCAGCCGGTCCATACGCGTCGACGCGCGCGCCAGGTCGCCGGAGGTGAGGATCTCGTTCAGCTCGGTGTCGGCGCCCGCGACGCCGGTATCGGCGAGCATCAGCTTGTCGACGGCGGTCAGTTCGCTGGTCTCCATCTTCCCGGCCCGTGCCTCGGCGGCCCACTTGTTCAGGTCCCGGGCCGCGACGCGGCTGGCCTCCTGCGCGTCGGAGACGGCGGCGTGCATCAGGTCGACCGCGTAGGAGCCGAAGTGGGCGGCGTTCTTACGGTCCCACTCCTCCTCGTCGTTCTCGTGCAGGTCGTCGAAGAAGCCGTCCCTGCCGCCGAGCATCTTCTTCTGCTCCAACAGCCGTCCACGGCCCTGCTCGTCCTTGCGCTGCGCGGCGCCGATCGCGTCGGCCAGCGTCAGCAGCGCCGACGCGCCTCCCTGGAACGCCTCGCTCATCTGGGTCACGGCCCGCCCGGCGGCGTTCACCGCGTTGGAGGCGAGGATGCCCGTGTCGCCGACCCACACCTCCGGAAGACCCTTGCGGCCCACCCGGTCGACCTGGTCGAAGACGCTGCCGACGTGGTCGACCTGACCACGGTAGAGGTTTGCCAGGCCCTCCAGAAGGCCTTGGTCCCCACCCGGTGCGGGCACCGAGAGGGCGTCGTCGATCAGGTCGAGAACCTCGTTCTTGCTCCCAGCACCGAGCATCTTCTTGGACAGCCCGGCGAGCCACGCGAGGCGGAAGGAAGGGGAGTCGAAGGGAGAGGAAAAGAAAGACACCGGCCCGTTCCTCAGTAGCTCGACAGGACCGAGCCGCGCCCGCCGTGCGTCGATGTGTCGGTGAGACCGCTCGTGCCGCCGACGGAGACACTGTCCACGCGTGTCTCCACCAGGCCGTCGGTGCCGTGGTAGGTCTTCTTGGCCAACTGCACCTTGCCACCGAGCTCGTGCAACGCCGACGCCAGCGTCTTGGCCTCCGCCTCCCATGCCTTGACGAACGCGTTGAGCGCCGACGCGGCGTCATTGCCGCCGGCATCGTCGTACGAGTAACTCGTACGGGACTTGACGGCCGAGCTGACGCCGTCCATGTCCGTACCGGCGTCGTCGAGTTGCCGGGCCTGGCCGGTCATACCTGCCTTGATCTGGTAGCCGTCGAAGCCCACCGCGCCTCCCCCGTATGCATTCGATCACGACCGCGGGCAGGCTAACACTCAATGCTTATATGAAGGATCACATGTCCTCCGCCACACACGCCTCCTTCACATCACCCGCCCCACGCCACGCCTGAGCGCTCATCCCGGCCCAGGCCATCGGCTGCAACTCGCCGTAGGCGTGCAGCGCGTACGAGCTGACGCCGCGGCCCACCCCGCTCTTCCTCACACCCCGAATTGGCGCCTCCACGTTGCAGCTGGCCGTGTTCCAGCCGACGCCGCCTGCCCGCGGCCACCGGGCTACGCGGAAGGCCGCAGCGCCCTGCCTCGCCACGATCGCGGCTCTGGCTGACGTGTATGCGCTGCGCCGGGACGTTATCCGTGCGAAGGCGTGCTCAAGGGAGGCTCGGACCTTGGGGCGGGAGGAACTGCGTTCTGTGGAGGAGATCGGCGCATATCTGCGTCAGGCACTCGACCCTTCCTCAGTCCGAGAACGCCGAATTGTTCGCCGTCCTCAGGCATGAAGGATGGCGAACAATTCGGCGGATCTGTCTCAGCCGGTTCAGCCGGCCGTGTCGGGCTTGACGATGTCGGGGAGCTTGGCCTCAAAGAGCTCGTCGAGCTTGAGCGAGGGCAGGACGTGGCCCTGGTTGGCGGCGCCGTCGGCGATGCTCGCACCCCAGGAAGAGGCTGCGAAACGCTGGTTGGGCGTCCCGTGGTGGCCAGGGCTGGTGTAGCCGCAGTCGCCGACCTCGTAGAAGGACTTCTCGGAGCCCAGCACCCGCTTGGCGTTGAGGGCCTCGCCCCGGGAGTGGGTGAGGTAGTAGGTGCCGAAGGCGTCGGCCATCAACTCGGCGCGGCGGCTGCCTTCCGGGCCGGTGAGCGTCGTGTTTCTGAGCAGCCCGTCCTCGAACTGCACGTGGTGGCCGAACTCGTGGGCGAGGATGGCGCGGGGCGCGGTGTCGGCCAGGCCGAGGGCCTCCACGGCCTGCAGGACGCCGTCGCCCACGACGATGCGGTCGGAGACCCCCATCGGCTGCGGTTCGTCCGACTCGCTGTAGGCGAACGCGTTGAGGCTGAACAGCGGGCTGGCGCCCTGCTCGAGGCTGGGCTCGGAGTCGATGAGCTGGATGATCAGCTTGGCGACGTCCAGGCTGTTCTCCGCGGGCGCGCCGTAGAGCCTTTCGACGAGGCGGGCGAGGCGTTCCGGGGAGGAGAAGAGATCGGCGCCGTGCATCGGGACGAGCTGGATGTCGTCGGAGGAGATGTCCCAGAAGTTCTTCAGGTCCTTCATCTCGGACGTGAACTGCTGGGTGTACTCGCCGTTGACGCCGAATCTGTTGGACTTCGACTCGCTGCCGAACAGCATGGCTTCGTAGCCGGGCAGGTCGAACACGCCCGCGAGCTGGTAGACGATGTAGGGGTTCTGGGCCTTGGCGACCAGGCCCTGGACGTAGGTGGTCAGACCCGAGGTCTGGCACTGGTAGTCGGCCGGGTTGATGACGCCGTTGCGTATCTGGGCCAGCTGGCTGTCGTTGATGTCATACCTGGCGGCGGCGGCATGGAGGTGCTCCTGCCAGTCGGCGGGCAGCTTGGCCAGGAGGGCGTCGGCGATCGCCTTGGACTGCGGGGTGAGGCCGGAAGTGTCGAGCGCGGCGGCGGTGGACGCCGTGGCCGCGGTCGGCGCGTCGGTGGCGGCTCCAACAGCCGTCACAACATCGTGGTGCAGCGGTCGGATCTCCTCTACGGGCTGATCGACCTCTTCGAGTCGTTCTGGCAGATGGCCGTCCCGCTGTCCGCCCAAGGCGAGCCGACGGACGACGCAGGTCCGGACCCCACCCAGGAAACCCGGCAGCTCCTGACCTATCTCAGCGGCGGCCTCACCGACGGGGCGATCGCCCGCGAACTCGGCGTCAGCGAACGCACGGTGGCCCGCCGCATCACCCGCCTCCAGGAAGTCCTCGGCGCCCGGACCCGCTTCCAACTCGGCATCCAGGCCACCCGCCACGGCTGGATCTGACGCGCCCGGCGGGCGGGGCCGCACCGCGGCTCGCCGGCGCGGGCGGGGCTCGTACATCCGCCCACAGGGCCTCGTCGTCGATTCCGGGTCAGGTACCACACCCGGGAAGTGCCCCTGCCGCGCCCGGGATGCGGTGTCGAAACGGCGCACGTCCAAGCGTGGTGCGAGCGGACCGTGGCCGATGTGCCGGTCGACGGACGGCGGGTCGTCGTGAGCGTGCGTGTACGGCGACTCGCGTGTCGCGCATGATGGTGTTCCCGCAGGACGTTCCGCGAACAGGTACCTGGTGTTCTGGCGCGCAGCACTGGGTGACGCGGCCGGCCGGTGACCTCCTCGGTGGTGAACGTGTGCCGTTACGTCGCCGCCGTGCCGTGCGCTGCGGCCGCCAGGCGCGCGGTGTCCACCCGCACGAACACCGAATCGCCGACGACGGTCAGCACGTCCCCGGCGTACACCTCACAGACCACCCGGCTCTTACGGGCCACCTCGCCTTCGACGCGTGCCCTCAGGGTGAGCGGCACGCCCATCGGTGTCGGCTTGAGGTACTTCACGCCGAGCTCCCCGGTCACGCAGTCGATGCGCGGCAGGCTGCCCGGCTCACGCCCCTCGGCGCGGTAGTGGTACGCCATCGCCGTCCAGTTGGAGTGGCAGTCGACGAGCATCGCGATCAGCCCGCCGTACACGAGTCCGGGCCAGCCTGTGAAGCCGGGATCCGGCAGGTGCGTGCACACCAGATGGACCGCGTCCGCGTCCCAGTGGCTGCTGATGCGCAAACCGCTCGGATGCGCGCTACCGCATCCGTAGCAGACACCGTCCGGATCGGCCAGGTTTTGCAGGGGCGTATCTACCACAGGGACCTCCGTCGTGAACAGCGACCTTCCTCAAGGTCAGGCCACTTATAGAGCCCCGGCCGGTGACTTGTCTCCGTGATCCGGATCTCAGTCGGCTCCCTTCAGCGCGCCAGGCCGTGCAACAGCAGCTCCGCGAGGCGCGCGTACGCCCCCGCGTCGCTCAGACCGGCTGCGGCCGCAACCTGGCGACGCTGGACACGGACCATCACCGAGGAGATGACGTCGGCGGCGAAAGCAACGTGCACCTCGTGGAAGGCAACCGCGGTCATGCCCTCGTCGTCGTAGACCTCGGCAGCCGGCTCGAATGCCGCGACGTCGCTACGGCTGCACCCGAGACTTCTCCGTCGAGCGCTACATGCGCGGAGCGAAGATCATGCAGATCTTCGAGGGCACCAACCAGATCCAGAGGCTCGTCATCAGCCGTGCACTCACCCACCGTAGGTGCCCGAGCCGAGGAAGCCGAGCCTGCTGCCCTGTCCGGACAGGCGGATCACCTGGCCCGTACTGGCCACGTTGTCCTTGGAGCCCGGAGGCACGTCGGGCCAGGTGAACGTTGCGTCGCCGAAGGTGACGCGGGCGTCGCGGGTAATACCGAGCGTGGCCAGGGCCTGGGCGGAGTAACTCCTGCCGCTGCTGGTAAAGGTGCCGGCGGTGGGGTTGGAGTCGGCGGTGACGCCGACGTTGTTGAAGGCGGCGGCGAGCGATGCGTACGGAACGGCGACCTGCAGCAGTCGCGGCTGGGCCTCGGTCTCGGCATCGAAGACGGCCCGGACTCGGCCCGCGGCACCGCCGGTTGTCGCCGTGCCGGTGAGCCGGATCGGCACAGTGGCGGCGCCCCCGGGGGAGAGCGTGAACGGCACCTCGGTGCGGTCGGCGCTCATACCCTCCGGCGGGGTGACCACCAGAGTGCCCCGGGCAGTGCGGCCGCGGATCTCGCGTACCGTCACCCGGGCACCCTGAGGGTCACGGCCTCCGAGACGGCGTCGACGCCGTCCGCGGGCAGGGTGAAGCCGACACGGGTCGGGGCGTGCACGACCTTGCCGGCGGCGTCGGTGACGGTGACGGTGGTGCTCACCTGTCGCGGCTGTCCGGTGGTGTTGAGACCCGAGGCGTGCAGCACCAGGGTGCCGTCGGCGGCACCCTGCGCGGTGACAGAGGTGACGGCGGCCGGCGGGAGCCGGTCCAGATGGACGCTTTCCTGCAGACCGCCCCAGTTCCAGTACAGGGTGGGCTGCAGCGGGAACTCCTTGGAGGCCCGGTTGTCGACGATCACGGCGATGAGGTTGTCGCCCTTGGTGACGGCGTCGGTGATGTCGAAGCGCTCCGGGAGGTATCCGCCCCGGGCGCTGCCGACCGGCTTGCCGTTGACGAAGACACGGCAGGAGAAGTAGACCGATTCGAAGGTGAGGACGGTCCGCTGGTCCTGCTCGGGTGCGGGCAGCCGGACCGATCGCCGGTACAGGGATACCGTGCCGGCCCAGGCTCTCCACTTGTCGCGTACGGTGCCGAAGGAGCTGGGCACCAGGATAGTCGTCATCGCGGACTCGTCGAAGTCCGGCCGCACGGCGGGGGGCAGGTCTCCGTCCAGCGCCCCGGCGGGCAGCTCCGCCTGCACCGCAAACTGCCACGCCCCGTCGAGGACGGTGCGCCCCGGGCCCTCCGGTCCTCTCACGGTGGTGACGGCCAACTGTGCCGTCACGGTGCCGTCCGGGGTGTCGGCCTCGGCGGTGAGGGTATGGCGGCCGTTGGGGAACCAGGACGCGTCCGTGGCGGTACGCCACACCGGGTCGGTCTGTGTCCCCTTGGCGTACAGATCGGTCAGCTCGGCGAAGGCGATGCCGTCCATGCTGAACCGCACTGCCGTGGTCCCGGCCGGGGCAGCCACCTCGATGTCGGTGAGCCCGCGCAGCATGTTCGCCGCCGGTGAGGTGAACCGCAGTTCCACCTCGGCCTGGGTCTGTAATGCCGTAGCGGCCGAGGCGGGCGGTGCACCCCATGGCAGGGCAACGGCGGCGGAAGCGGCCAGTGCTCCGGCCACAACGCTGCGGCGGGACGGATGAGACGGGGGGATGTCGTTCATGGCCGCTCCTGGGAATGTCGAGACCTGACGCGTACATGCGCACGTCGCACAGCGAGGCAACCTATCCACGGCCCCGGGGCGCAAGAATGGACAATTTCCGGTACCCACTTGGACTTTCCTCGGAGCACGAGCACGAGCACGGAACGGAACGCCACCTCGGATCCGGAAGGCCTTCAACGACGCCTTCCAGCACATGGGTTGTCGTATCTCGGGCACCGGAGTGGCTCGGCATGCCGGAGGTCCCGCTGCGCACGGAGGGCCTCAATGCCTCCTGACCCGTGGTGGCCGACCTGGCGCCTGTCTTCCCTCCAGGCTCGGGTGTCGAGATCTGCGCTACCGCCGCCCTGCCCCCCACATCCGAACAAGATGGCGTGCGATTCAGTTCAGGCATGTTGACCTGTGTGCGCATAGCCCCCATATTTGCCACGTTCGATCAGCAACGGCCCCGCCTCCGTCACTGAGCGTGCGCGGGGTGTCAACCGCCCAGTAATCCACCGATTCCCGCAAGGAGTCACCATGTCCCGGGCGCCAGCCTGCCGCACCGCCCTCGTCGCGGCCCTGCTCCTGCTGTTAAGCGCACTGATGAACGTGGCGGTGCCACCCTCCGCCCGTGCAGACACCATCTCCACCGCCATCACGATCAAGGGCGCCAAGTCCAGCGGCCTGACCTTCGACGGGGTCGGCGCCATCTCGGGTGGCGGCGGCAACTCGCGCCTCCTGGCCGACTATCCCGAGCCGCAGCGCAGCGAGTTGCTCGACTACCTGTTCAAGCCCGGCTACGGCGCCTCGCTCCAGCTGCTCAAGCTGGAGATCGGTGGTGACACCAACTCCACCGACGGCGCCGAGCCGAGCATCGAGCACACCCGCGGCGCCGTCGACTGCAACAACGGCTACCAGTGGTGGCTGGCCGAGCAGGCCAAGGCCCGCAATCCCGAAATCAAGTTCTCCGCCCTGTCCTGGGGCGCGCCGGGCTGGATCGGCGGCGGAAACTTCTGGTCCCAGGACACGATCGACTACCTGATGGCATGGATGGGCTGCGCGGCCAAGCACGGTCTCACCGTCGAGTACCTCGGCGGGTGGAACGAGCGCGGCTTCGACAAGACCTGGTACCAGGACCTCAAGAGCGCGCTCGTGTCGCACGGATACACCACCACCAAGGTGGTCGCCTCGGACAGCGGCTGGGATGTGGCCGACGCCATGGCCCAGGACCCGGCGTTCAACGCCGCCGTGGACGTCGTCGGCGTCCACTACCCCTGTGGCTACCTCGGCGCCTACACCAAGTGCCCCAGCACCCCCACCGCCCAGGGGCTGGGCAAGCCGCTGTCGGCGAGTGAGAACGGGTCCCAGGACACCAACACAGGCGCGGCCGCAGTGGCCCGGTCGATCAACCGCGACTACCTCGACGGGAAGATGACCTCCTCCTACAACTGGCCGGTCATCGCCGCGCTTTACCCGAACCTGCACTTCTCCACCGACGGCATGTCGATCGCCAATCAGCCCTGGTCCGGTAACTACACCATCGGCAAGACCACCTGGGTCACCGCACACACCACGCAGTTCACCCAGCCCGGCTGGCAGTACATCGACTCCGCCGGCGGCTACCTCGGCGGTGACCGCGTCAACGGCAGCTACGTCACGCTGAAGTCGACCCATCACAAGGACTACAGCACAGTCATCGAGACCATGGACGCCACCGCCGAGCAGACCGCCAACTTCAGCATCGGCCGCGGCCTGTCCAAAGGCCAGGTCCACGTGTGGGCCACCAACGTCAAGTCGGCCGACTCCGCGGAGTGGTTCGTCCACCAGGAGGACATCACCCCGTCCTCCGGCCAGTACACCCTCACCCTCAAGCCCGGCTACGTCTACACCGTGACCACCACCACCGGCCAGGGCAAGGGCACCGCCACCCCGCCGGCCCGCGCCGCACTCACCCTGCCCTACGCGGACGACTTCGAGACCCCCGCCACCACCACCTCGCCCAAGTACTTCTCCGACATGAACGGCGCCTTCCAGACCGTGCCCTGCGCCGGCAACCGCTCCGGTACCTGCGTGCGCCAGATGGCCGACACCACCCCGATCCGCTGGACCGACGAGCCCTACCACGCCCCGTACACCTTCCTGGGCGAAGGAAGCTGGAGCAACTACACCGTCACCGCCGACACCCTCTTCGAGGAATCCGGCACCGTCGAACTGCTGGGCCGGGTCAACCAGCAGGCCAAGAACAACAACGGCCAGAACGCCTACCACCTGCGTGTCAGCGACACCGGCGCCTGGTCCATCGACAAGAGCGACACCAAGTGGACGTTCACCACTCTCGCCAGCGGCACCACCACCGAACTCGGCACCGGCAGCTGGCACACCGTCGCCTTCACTCTCCAGGGCACCACCCTCACGGCCACCATTGACGGCAAGGACGTCGGCAGCGCCACCGACGCCAGCTTCACCAACGGCCAGCCCGGCCTCGGCGTCACCGGCTACCAGACCCACCAGTTCGACAACCTCAAGCTGACCCCCGGCGAACCCACTTCCTCGCACACCGGCCCGATCACCTCGGCCCTGCCGGGCAAGTGCGTCGAAGTGAAGGACAACTCCGACACCAACGGCGCCCCGGTGCAGCTCGCGGACTGCAACAGCAGCCCCGCACAGGAATGGACCTGGGCCAACGGCATCCTCACGCACAACGGCAAGTGCATGGACGTCTACAGCCGAGGCACCACCAACGGCACCAAGGTCATACAGTGGGACTGCAACGGCGGCACCAACCAGCAGTGGAGCCCTCAGCAGGACGGCACACTCAAGGGCGCACAGTCGGGCCGCTGCCTCGACGTCCCGGCCGCCGGCACCACCAACGACGCCCAGCTGCAGATCTGGGACTGCAACGGCGGCACCAACCAACGCTGGACGCTGCCCTAGGGTTTGTTTCGAAAGCAGCGTCGTCCGCCCGTAGGGCGGGCCAGGCGGCGTCCGGTGCGTGCGATCGCAAGGCGGAGGCTCGCCCCGATACTGGGTGTATCGGGGCGAGCCCGACAACGCGGCGAGTGTGCGTGCCAGACGTCGCCTGGCAGGCGGGACTTTCGAAGGCAGGACGTGGCCCTGGTCGGCGGCGCCGTCGGCGATGCTCGGAGAGGGCCGGGCGTCATCCTCGGCCCTCTCCTACCCAGTCCGACCCGGGTCAGGACACAGGGGATCCGTAGATGCCGATCTCGTAGATCGAGTACCCCCATGTCGTCTTGCGCTGCACACCCTGCATGCGGACGTACTGCACGGGCTCGTCCGCGGTGATCCGGACGACGTCGTTGCCGCACGTGTCCGGGCGCTGGGTGGAGACGGTGGTCCAGTTGGTGCCGTCGGCGGAAGTCTGGATCCTGTACTCCGTCGCGCAGGCACCCTCCCAGGCGAGGGTCACTGCCGCAACCTTCGCCGGGGCGGCGAGCTTGACCTGCACCCACTCGTTGTCGGAGTAGCCGGAGGCCCAGCGGGTGCCCATCAGACCGTCGTTGACATACCGAGCGGCAAGCCGGTCGAGGCCCTGCTCCACGCTCGACGCGGTCGCCGTGCCGTCCACGGCGAGGTTCTTGCCGCCGCCGGCGATGTCCCACAGCTGGAGCCGGACATCGGCCTGGACCAGGAAGACGTCGAGGACCCCGTCGCCGACCTTGGGCTGGACCGAGCCCCAGGTGTTACGCGGCGGAGCGACCCGGACGGCGCGGGCCTGCTGCTGCAGATCCCGCGAATCGGCGAGCAGCGCTTCGGCCTTGGCCTTGTCCCCGGCCTGCCGAGCCTCGAACGCGTCGAGCATGGCGACCATCGACCTGCCCCACAGCTCGGTGGCGTTCAGCCAGGGCGCGGCGTCGTCGGTGAATCCCTTGTCCACCGCTCCGCCGCGAATGGTGGCCGGGGCGGCGGCGATGGCGTCCGCGTATGCGCGCAGCGCGGTGAGCGCATCGTCGCGTCGCCCGTCGTCCCACGCCTGCCAGAACTCGGCGACACGCGAATTGAGTTCGGGTGCCTGGGGCTGCCAAGGAGTGCTGCCGAAGGTCGGGGCCATGTGCTCGAGGTCTCCGAAGACGAGCAGTGCCTCGGTGGCCGCGCGGTCTCCGCCCGCGAGATAGGCCATCGCGCGCGGCCAGCTCGTCTTCGCGTCGTACGCCTTGTCGTTCCAGGTGAAGTCCGCGGTGCCGAAGACCGCGACCTTGCTCGCGTACGGCTGGTTCATCGGGTTGGCCACGATGCCGGACAGGTGCGCCGAAAGACCGGCCTCACGCTTGTCGTACGGCGCGAGCAGCAGTCGCCCGCTGGTGTTGCCGAAGTCGTTGACCGGGTAGTTGTCCCAGACGAAGACCTTGCGACCGAACAGCGCCGACACCTTGTCGGCCTGCACGTTGGTGATCTCCGGGGGAACGACGTCGGTGCCGGTCCACATCACCACGACCGCAGGGTCGAGGGTGGCCCGCATGGTCTGCTTGTAGGCGGTGTCGGTCAGATCGCCGTACTCCGTGGGCACCATCTGCAGCGGCTGTGCGCCGTCGTGGGTGGCGACGAAGTTCCGCTGCACGTCGTTGAGCAGGTCGACCTGGGCCTTCGCCGCCGCGGCGCGTCCGGGCGCGCCGAACGCCGCCTGGTCCGCCGCGCAGTTCCAGCGGGTGTAGCTGATGTCGTCCAGCGGGATGGAAAAGGACCGGGTGCCCAGGTCGTAGAGCGCCTGGAGCTTCTGCTTGAGGGCCTTGCGGTCCGCGGCATCGGAGTAGCAGATCGACTCGCCTGGCGAGACGGCGAACGTGAAGTGCACATGATTGGCCGCGGCCCGTGTCACCAGCTCGCCCAGCTCGGTCAGCTTGTCCGCCGGGTAGGGGTCGCGCCACTTGCCGCGGTGATAGGGGTCGTCCTTGGGCGCGTACACATAGGTGTTGGCCTTGACGTCTCCGTAGAAGTCCATCTGGTCGAGGCGGTCGGCGTGCGTCCACGGCTTGCCGTAGAAGCCTTCAATGGTGCCGCGCAGAGGCATGGACGGGAAGTCGCTGACCTGTGCGCCGGCCACCTTCCAGCCGTCGTCGGACGGGACGAACAACTGACGCAGCGTCTGCACCGCATAGAACTGGCCTGCCGCGTCTCTGCCGCCGAGAGCGATCTCCGCATGCGGTTTGACGCCCGAGACC
Source organism: Streptomyces sp. NPDC051020 (assembly GCF_040683105.1). Classification (NCBI taxonomy): domain Bacteria; kingdom Bacillati; phylum Actinomycetota; class Actinomycetes; order Kitasatosporales; family Streptomycetaceae; genus Streptomyces; species Streptomyces sp. NPDC051020. The sequence goes on from NZ_JBFBCG010000014.1 coordinate 50,470, forward strand.
CGCAAGCCGTATCCCTCGGCCTTGTCCGGGACGGCCGTGGCGCCGAGCGCTTGCGCGATGTCCGGGCGTGCGGACGGGCCGAGGCGCACCGTGAGCAGGCCGGCCGCGGCCACGGGAATGGTGTCAGGGCTGACGATGTCCACCCGGTCCGCGCCGTGGGCCTTCAGCTCCCGGACAAGGCGGTCGCGAGCCGCGGGGTCGGTCTCCTCGTCGGCGACCACGAGCACCCGGCCGGTGACGACGGCGGCGTCACCGCTGCCGACGAGCGACTGCGGGGTCGGCGACACCGAGGGAACAGCCGCTTTCGAAGCGTCGGCGGAATGGGCCGCGGGCACGGGCAGGAGCGCCCCGATTCCGAGGGTCGCGGCCAGCGCGAGGCAGGCTCTGGACGTGATCTTGCGATTTCTCATGAGCTCTCCGTGGTCCGGACCGGCAGCGATCAGCACGCCACTGCCGGTGGTGTACCTGTCAAGAGGGGGGAAACGGAAGGGACTGGGGCGAACTACCGGCGCACTGCATGCGCGCTATGCGGGGTCGGGCTCCGGGCTCATGGAACGAACCTCCAGGCGCCACAGCGAGTAGCCGAAGCCGCTCGCCCGCTTGATGCCTTGCATGCGGACGTACCGGGCGGTCGCCGGGCCGAAGGTGAGTTCGTCTACGCGGGCGCCGGCCGGCTTGCCCCGAACCGAGGCCACCGTCTTCCAGTTGGCGGCGTCGTCGGAGACCTGAATGTCGTAGTCACGACCGGAGGCGTTCTCCCAGTCGAGCAGGACACGCCGGACGGTCTGCGGGGAGCCGAGGTCGACCTGGATCCATTCACCGTCGCGGTAGGCACTGGCCCACCGGGTCTTGCCGTCACCGTCGGTGGCGTTCTCCGGTCCCAGGCTCGCCACTTCGGACGAGGACGCCGTCGTCGGCCGGTGCAGCGCCAGGTCCGGCACCTCGAAGACACGCATGCTCCACAGGGCGTACCCGTTCTGCTTCGTGCCCGCCTGCGTGCCGACGAGCCGTACATGCCGTGCCGTGACCGGATCGAACGTCAGAGTGTCAACTCCCGCGGCCTCGCGGCCGGTACGGCTCGCGACGGTGGTCCAGCTCTCGCCGTCCCGTGACACCTGGATCTCGTAGTCGCGCCCGTGGGCGGGCGCCCAGTCCAGCTCGACCTTGCTGATCGCCACCGGCTTGCCGAGGTCGACCCGCAGCCATGCCTCGTCTCCTGAACCGCTGGCCCATTGGGTGGTGCGCACCCCGTCGAAGGCGGCGGCCGCCTCACCGGCGGAGGCGGTCGCCTCCTTGCCCAGGCTCACCTCTCCCGACGCCGACGCGGCGAGTGTCGTTGCGACCTTCGTCAGCCCGGTGCCCACGCCGAGCTTGCGGACCGTGTCGAGGAAGGCGCTGTACGGTACTCCGGCCTTGGTCCCGCTCCACATCTTCTGCGCAAGCGTGCCGAACGTGGGCTCGACCAGCCCGTGCACGTCCAGCTCCGAGTAATTATCCAGGGTCAGGTCGTTCCACACCGCCGACATGGCTCCGAGCAGCTGCGGGTCACGGGGGGCCACGCTCTGCCCGCCGGGGAAGACATTCGGCTCCCACTGGTCGTAGAGGTACTTACCGTCCAGCCCGTGGCCGTGGTAGTAGTTCGCGAACGGGACGATGTAGAGCAGGGCGTCATTGGTGTTGATGAAGGAGTAGCCGTCCTTCTTGAGCGCCTGCGGCCCGTACCAGCCGTTGTTCCAGCTGTTCATGGTCACGTCGCGGTCGTAACCGTCGCTGTTGGCCGCCATGGCCGACAGGCTGCCCCAGGCCCGCGGCTGCTTGCCGAGCGAGCGGATGTGGGCGGCCATCTCGTTGAAGTAGTCCTTGTAGCGGGGCTTGTCCACCGTGTACTCGTCGGCGCCGAAGTGCACGTCCGGGCTGCGGAACCAGGGCACGAACTCGTCGAACACCGACTTCATGAACGCGGTGGTCTCAGGCTTGGACAGATCGAGGTGGTCGGAATCGCCGTTGTTGAGGCCGATCGACGGGCGGAACCGTGTGAACGCCAGCGAGTGGGCGGGCGCGTCGAACTCGGGGATGATGGTGACGCCGTTCGCGGCGGCGGTGTCCTCGAAGGAGTCCCAGTCCGCGCGGTCATAGGCCCCGTCCTGGGAGGCCAGCCCGGCCAGTTCGGGGTTGTCGGTCTTGAGCCGGAAGCCGGCCTCGACCTGGCTCCAGGGCCTGCCGCGCGGGAAGCCGTTGTCATTGAGGTGAATCTGCAGCTCGTTGAGCTTGAACCAGCCCATCACCTGCAGGTAGTCGCGGATGTAGTCCGCGGTGAAGGACCGCCGCCCGACGTCCAGCATGAACCCGCGGACCTTGTAGTTGGGCCAGTCCACGGCTGTGCCCACGGGGACCGAATCGCGGCCGTCGTCGAGCAGCAGGACTTGCAGAAGGCTGCGGGTGCCGTAGTAGACACCCTTCGCGGTCGGCGCGGTGATCGTCACGTTGCGATCGGTGGCCGTGAGGGTGTAGCCCTCCTCGGCGAACCGGGCGCCACCCGTCGCATCCGTGAGGGAGGGATCGATCGACAGGACGATGTCGCCGTCCTGCGGGATCCGGGGGGAGACGTCCAGCCGGCGCCCTGTCACCTGTGCTATCTCGGTGGAGAGTTGCTCGCCCTGGTCGTCCAGTTCGTCGACCTGCTTCTTGGCCAGCACGATCCGGCTGTGCTCGCGCAGCTCGAACGAACCCGTTCCGCCCTCCCACTGCTGAAGAGCGGGCACCACAGCGGGCCGGGCATTGACCTCGGTAGTTGCGGGGACGGGTTCGGCACCTGCTGACGGCACAGCCAGAAGGGGCACGAACAACGCGAGTGCTATCGCTCTGACCAGTCGAGCTGCATGGCTATTTTTGCGCACTCCAACCTCCGTTCGAGCGGAATTGAACAACGTATACCCGAGTTTCGAGGTGAGGTCTAGACCACTCGCACGGTGAGGTACCAGCGGCCGCGGTCCACGTCGAGGTGGATGCGGTAGGCGACGGCCCGGTTCGCTTCGATGCGGTCGGCCCACTCCGCACCCCGGTGCGCGAACGCGATCCGGGAGGCGAGTACGTACCGGCCGTGCCCGGCATTGGCCAGGCGCGCGAGCGGAGCAGGCAGCTTGATGCTGACCTCGCCGTCCGGGGTGACACGGATCGTCTCGTTCCCGAACCGCTTCCCCGACTCACCATCCGCAGCGAGAAACCAGCGCCCCGCCTCCCACCGTGCCCGCCACTGCTCCTCGGTGAGCCGGGCCTGGGCGAGGTGGTGGCGGGTGTTGAGCAGACGTCTGCCGCCCCGTACCACCCGCACCCGCCCTGCCTGCCACTCACGAATCGCAGCGGCATGCCGGTCTCCCGGGGCCGCGAACCGGCGAGATGTGCGAAACCACTCACTCTTCGACCGGTAGCCGCCCGCCGCGCGCTTGGTGCCCTTCTCCCCGACCGGGAGGGACAGGCGGTGCCGCAGCATGTTGATCCCGGCACTAGCGTGAAGGCGAGCCCGACCACGCTCGCGCCGTGCGTGTCCACGTAGTTGAACTCGATCTCGGCCCCGGCACACGTTCACGGACGCGCACCGGGGCACGGGGGCTGCAGGCGTCAGGCGCGCCGCGCCGGCGTCGCGGCCGACGCGGTGTCACCCGCGTCCTCGGATGCGGCATCCGAGAGGTCCCACCCACCGGGTCTCCCGGGCGCGGGTCGGCCGGGTTCCGCCCGCCGCGCCCACGCCGTACAAAGTCGGCAAGGGCGCGGCGCCGCGGCCCTCCGCTCAGCGAGCCAGGCGTCTTGCGTGCCCGAGCTGTGAGCTTGTGACCATTACCGGTTCACCCCAGCGGATCCGACGTGTGTGGCGGGCTCCGAACCACCGGTGGGCGAGCCGGACAGCGGGCGGGAACAGCTGGCGGATCGCCTGCTGCCGGTCGGGCGGTGTGCCGTCGATGAGCCAGGCGCACAGCGCCACTCCGCTTCTGAGTCCGAGGGGGTGGCGTTGTGCGGCGTCGAAATCCGCCCATTCACTGGTGGTGATGCAGGTCGCGACAAGCGGCAGGACGACCGACTGCTCGTAGTCGAGGTATGCCGTCAGTGCGGTGTCCAGCCGGGTCATGTACTCGGCCGTACGGCTCCCGGGTCCACGGCCGGTCAGACAGTCGTCGACGGTCGCCGCGAGTAGGGTGACGCGGCGACGCGCCTGTGCCATCTTGGCCGCGGCGCGCTCGAGGTCGGGACCGGAACGGTTCCTGCCGAGGAGGACCTGCCTCAACAGGTCGGCGTCGGCGTCGAGGTAGGTGGTGAGGTAGCGCATGAAGTCGATCCAGCCCGAGGTGACGACCGGAAGGCAGGTGCGCGACCAGGTGACGAGTCGGTACACATCTCTGCGCAAGGCGTCGTGGACGGCGTGGACCAGCAGGAGGTCGATTCGCGGATCACCGGCAGGACCGTCGTCGCGTGGACCCCTGGGCGCGGTCGAGCGCATGTCGAGGCCTCCCCGGTCGCGTCTCATGCGTGCGGCCCGTGTTCGGCGGAGATCTCGCCGCGGTGGTCCGGGGCCGGGGCGCCGACCAGGGCCTGTGCAGCGGTCGGCTTGCGGATCTGGTCGGCGAAGTACCAGCGGGACAGGCGGACACGCAGCCGCTGTCCGGGGGTGGCTTTGCGGGTAACCCCGTTGTCGTCTACGGGCGGTGGGAGTTCGAGGGGCTCGTACTGCTCGTGGGCGGTCAGGATGTGGCGCGCCGCGGGGTCCAGGGGTTCGTGGCGTTCGACGAACCCGCCGCTCGGGAGTTTCTTGATGATGCCGGTTTCTCGACCGTGGAGGACCTTGTCGCGGTCGCGGAGTTGCAAGCCCTTGCACCAGCGCACGGTGACCATATAGGCGAGTACCGGAGCGATGAAGAAGGCGACGCGTCCCGCCCAGGTGATCGTGTTGATCGACAGGTGGAGGTGGGTGGCGAGGATGTCGTTGCCGCCGCACGCCCACAGCACGCCGTAGGCCGCGATCCAGGCGGCCCCGAGTCCGGTGCGGACCGGCATGTTCCGCGGCCTGTCCAGGAGATGGTGCTCGCGTGTGTCGCCGGTGATCCACGCCTCGATCCACGGGTACGCACCGAGCAGGATGAACAAGATGCCCGGGACGATCAAGGCAGGGATCAGGAGACTGAAGCTGATGGTGTGGCCGAAGGCGCTCCATTCCCAGTCGGGCATGATGCGCAGGGATCCCTCCAGGAACCCGAGGTACCAGTCGGGTTGGGATCCCGCGGCGACCCGCTCCGGTCGGTACGGCCCGTACGACCAGATCGGGTTGATCTGGGCCAGGCCACCGAGCACTGCGGTGGTGCCGAAGATGAGGAAGAAGAAGCCGCCCGCCTTGGCGACGTAGACCGGCATGAACGGCTGGCCGACGACGTTGCGTTCGGTGCGCCCGGGTCCGGGGAACTGCGTGTGCTTGTGGTAGAAGACGTAGATGAGGTGGACCGCCACCAGACCGACCATGAGGGCGGGCACCAGCAGGACGTGCACGGTGAACAGCCGCGGGATGGCGTCGTCGCCCGGGAACTGCCCGCCGAAGAAGAAGAATTGGAGATAGGTCCCGACCAGGGGGATCGCAAGGACAACGCCGTCGGCGATGCGCAGACCGGTGCCGGAGAGCAGGTCGTCGGGGAGCGAGTACCCGGCGAAGCCGTTGAGCATCGCCAGCACCAGCAGGAGGAACCCGAAGAGCCAGTTGATCTCGCGCGGTTTGCGGAACGATCCGGTGAAGAAGTGTCGGAACATGTGCACGAACAAGGCCGCGATGAAGATCAGAGCCGCCCAGTGATGGACCTGACGGATCAACAATCCGCCGCGGACGTCGAAGCTGATGTCCAGCGTCGAGGCGTACGCCTGCGACATGTGAACACCCTGCAGCGGCACGTGGGAGCCGTTGTAGACGACGTCCTGTGCGCTGGGCTGGAAGAACAACGTCAGGTAGACGCCGGTCAACAGCAGCGTGATGAAGCTGTAGAGCGCGACCTCACCCAGCATGAAGGACCAGTGGTCCGGAAAAACCTTCCGGATGTACTTTCCGCCGAGCCGGTAGATCCCCAATCTCTCATCGAGCGCGTCGGCGAGGCGCACCCCCTTGCTCTCCCGGACGGATATGCTGGCAGGTTCTGCTCCATGGCCGACCTTGGCGGTCGATTCCTGTGCACTCATGCGAGGCACACCTTTCCTCTCTCCCACATCCTCGGCGCGACGACGGCTGATCCCGTCCGAGGAGGTCTCTGCGAGTTCCCTCGTATCTCAGACGAGACAGCCCGGCGGAATGTGACGTGCACTGCGGAAGCCGAGAGGCAAGCTGGGAGCGGCACGGGCTCTTGAACAACCGCCCGTGCCAGCCGGTGCCGCTGCGGGGAGCAGCTTGTGGTGGCCCGGAGCCGGCACGAACGCCCCGGGCGGTCACTTTCCCTATCTGTTGCCGGAGGTGTCGCACAGCGCGCGGTCGACGAGGTCGCTGGCGGCCTTGTGTTGCCGGAGCATTTCATCGGGGTCGTTGACGCTGGTGGACATGGAGACGGTGACGGTGCGGCTGCCGTCGTCGGTGGCGCCGTTCAGGGTGATGTAGCCGGCTTCGCCTCCTTCGTGGCTCCAGTAGCTGCCGCCGCAGGTCAGGGGGCGGCTGACCAAGCCGAGGCCGTAGCGTCCGCCGGGCCAGATTGCCTCGATCCGCTTGTCGACCGGGACGGTGTCCTGCATCTCGGCCATGCGCGCCTCGGACAGCAGCTTGCCGCCCAGCAGTCCCTGGAAGAAACGGTTGACGTCCGCCGTGGTGGAGACATAGCCGCCGAGGTCGGGGACGATCTGTTCAGTGACGTCGGTCCGTTCGCCGGAGGCGAAGACCTGGTAGCCGTCGGCGTGCGGGCGACGAAGGGGGGACGTGGTGCCCGGCAGGTAGGTCTGGTTCATGCCGAGCGGTTTCAGGATCCGGCTCTCGACCTCCTCCTGCCATGGGCGGCCAGCGGCCTTTTCGACGATCATGCCGAGGACGACGTAGCCGGTGTTGGAGTAGCTCCAGCCGGTGCCGGGCCGGAAGTCCGGATGATGCTTCATCGCCCGGGCGACGATCTGTTCGGGGGTGTAGGTGTCGTAGCGGTGCTGGTAGTACTCCTGCGGGGTGTCGAAGCCGGGAAGGTCGTCGTGGAGGCCGCTGGTGTTCTGCAGAAGCTGGCGCACGGTGATCTTCCGTCCGTCGTTGCCGTTGCCGTCGATCACACCGGGCAGCCGACGGTCCACCGTGTCGTCCAGTGACAGCTTGCCCTCGTCGACCAACTGCAGGATGACAGCGGCCATGAGCGCCTTGCCGGTGCTGGCTATCCGGAAGTAGCCGTCGCGGGGCACCGGGCGGTTCATGCCCACCACGGCGACGCCGGAGGTGGCGACCAGATCCCGGCCGGAGGCGGTGGTCACCCGCGCCTGGACGCCGGTGACCCCCAGCGCCTGGATGGCATCGGTGTCCAGGCGCAGGTCGTCCTGCTGGTAGCCGGGCGCGGACTTCGCGGCCGAGCCGTCCGAGGGCTGGACAGCTATGGCCACACTCGCTGTGCCGAGTGCGGCCGCCGCGACGGCCAGCCACCCTCGGCCGATCCGGCGGTGACGCTGCTGGGACGGGCGGTGCTGCGGCGCGGAGGCCGGGGTTGTGGATCTCATGAATCCCACGCTAGGTAAGCGTCGAGTTGCATGTCGCTACCACAGGCAGCCGATGGAAACCTACAGGTGGCTGTAGTGCCCCAGGGGCGCCCGGCACTTACAGTGGCGCGTCTGAGGGCCGCTCCCGGTCCCGCACGACAGTCAGACGAAAGCGAATCCAGTGCACGGCGTGATCGGCGAGGCCCGCATACGGTTGGTCCAGACCAGGCGTAGCGGGCGCTACCTACTCGGCACCCTGATGACCGCGACGGTGACGCTCGTGGCGGCGCCACTGCTGTGCGTACCGTCGCTGGCAGCTCCCTGGGCCGAGCGCCACCGCCGGCGCGCCGGGGCGCTGCTGGGCCGACCGGTGACGCCACGCCCGCGCGCCCTCCGCCGCGACCTTGCGTGGCTCGTGACTCACGTGGCCACCGGCCTGCCCGCGGGCATAATCGCCCTGCTGTGCCTGGGTAACCTGCTCCTCACCCTTGTCGTCACCGTGGGGTGGTGGGCCTTTCCCACGTCGGATCCGCCACGGCTGCCGCTGCTCGATGTCCGTATCAACAGCTGGGCCCCCGCGCTGACGATCAACCTGGCACAATTCCTGCTTCTTGCGGCGCTGGCGACCATCGCCCTGCCACCGCTCGCCCGGGTGCACGCGCGGTGTTGCCTGGCAGTCCTGGCACCGTCTCCCGCGGATCAACTGGCCGCGCGCGTCACCGAGCTCACCCAGACGCGCGCAGAAGTCCTGCAGGCGCACGGCGCGGAACTCCGCCGGATCGAACGCGACCTGCACGACGGCACCCAGGCCCGGCTGGTGGCCATCGCCATGCGGCTTGCCGTGGCCGGGGAGAGCCTTCGCCAGGACCCCGACGCGGCCGCTGCGCTCGTACGGCAGGCCCAAACCGAGACCGAGGAGGCCATGACCGAGCTGCGCTCCGTCATCCGCACCATCTACCCTCCGGTCCTGGCCGACCAGGGCCTCGTCGGCGCGCTCAGCACCCTGGCCACCAGGTCCGGCGTGCCGACCCGCATCGACATCGGCGAGCTCGGCGAGGTCCCTGCCGCGGTCGCAGTGGTCGCCTACTTCGCCGTCACCGAGGCACTGGCGAACATCGCCCGGCACAGCCGAGCCACCAAGGCCGCCGTCCGCGTCACCCGCAACGGCGCGATGCTGTCCGCAGAGATCACCGACGACGGGACCGGCGGGGCGGACGCATCTCGAGGCAGCGGCCTGGACGGAATTCGCCGCCGCGCCGCCGCCCTGGACGGCACTATGAAGATCAGCAGCCCGCCGGGCGGGCCGACCACCCTCACTGTGGAGTTGCCGTGCGTGTAGTCATCGCCGAGGACAACGTCCTGCTGTCCTCCGGACTCGAACTCCTGCTGGGCTCCCAGGGCTTCGAGGTCACCGCGATCACGGATGACGCCCCTGGCTTCCTCGCCGCCGTCGAGACCCACCGCCCGGACGTCACCATCGTCGACGTGCGACTACCCCCGACCTTCCGCGACGAGGGTATCCGCGCCGCCCTCCGGGCTCGCCGCGACCGCCCCGGACTTCCCGTCCTGGTCCTGTCTCAGTACGTCGAGCAGGAGTACGCCGGCCGCCTCCTCTCCGACGCGCGCGGCGGCATCGGCTATCTGCTCAAAGACCGGGTGAGCCGTATCGCGGAGTTCACCGACGCACTGCGCCGCGTGGCCGCCGGCGGCACCGCCATGGACCCCGAGGTCATCGCCCAGCTCCTCGCCGTCCGCAGCGATCCCATCAACGCCCTCACCCCCCGCGAACGCGAGGTCCTGGCTCTGATGGCCGAAGGACACAACAACGCCACCATCGCCCAGCGGCTTTTCATCACCGAAAACGCCGTCCACAAACACATCGGCAGCGTCTTCCTCAAACTCGGCCTGTCGGCCGGCGACAGCGGCCACCGCCGGGTCCGCGCCGTCCTGGCCTACCTCCGCCGCCACAGCGGCACCGAACCCAGCCCCAGTTGAGTCATCGGCCGATTGATGAGCAAGATCGGCAAGCGCGAGTTCGCGGGCGGCCCGGCGTACCGGCTACCGGCACCCGCTGCTGGACGTACCGCTGCCGGAGTGGGAGAAGATGCACTGCGCCCTTGGCCGCCTGGCCCGTCCTGAGGAGATCGCCGCCGTGACAGCCTTCCTGGTCTCCGACGACGCCTCCTACATCACTGGCCGCACCATCGAGGCCGACGGTGGCTTCCTCTGACCCCGCCACGGGCCACTGCCAACGGCAAGTCGGCCCGTCTCCCTTGGGACGTGCCGGTCGCTTCGCGGGTTCAGCTCACTGCCACACCGTAGGGGCTGGCGCCGACGGTGACAGTGGCGACGACCTTGCGGGATGTCGGGTCGATGACCGTGAGGGTGCCCGCTCCCTGGTTCGTGACGTAGACGGCGCGGCTGGTGACTTCCAGGTTGAACGGGTCGGTTCCTGGAGGGCCCAGGGCAATGGTCGCCGCGACGCGATGGCTGCCGGTGTCGATCACGGATACGTTGCCCGGGCCGAGATCGGCGGAGTAGGCGAAGCGGCCGTCGGGCCCGATGGCCACGTCGAAGGGGCCCTCGCCGACGGACACGGCAGTCGCCTTGCCGGTGCGGGTTGCGACGGCAAGGACCTTCTGTCCCACTTCGTCGGCGACGTAGGCCGACTCGCCGTCCGGCGTGAGGGCGACGCCCACCGGGGAGCGCCCTGCGGAAAGTTTCCGGGCGACCCGGCGCGTGCGGGTGTCGATGACCGACAGGTTGCCCGACCCGGCGTTCGCCACATAGGCACGTCCACCGTCTGGACTGAACGCCACATTCACCGGTGATTTTCCGACCCGGATGGTCGCAGCCACCCGACTGGTTCGGGTGTCGATCACCGAAACGGTGTTGGACTTGCCGTTGGTGACATAGAGGGATTTGCCATCGGGGCTGAGGCCGACACCGGTGGGGCTCTTCCCGACCGGCACAGTTGTGACGATCTTGTTGTTCCGGGTGTCGAGGACCGAGACCCGCGCCGAGCCGCTGTTGGCGATGTACACGTGCCTGCCGTCCTTGGTGACCGCGACGCCTTCCGGCGCCGCGCCGGCCGGCACGGTTGCGACGACCTTGTAGGTACGGGCTTCGATCACCGAGAGTGTGTTGTCCTGCTGGTTCGTGACATATACGCGGCCACTGTCGCCGGCAACGGGCACAGTCGGCGCAATCGGTACAATCGGCGCAGGACCCGATTCCTTTTTGGCCGAGGGGCTGTGCGTACAGGAGATCAACAGGATCCCCATGGCCGCGGCGAGTGCCGGCCGGAGCATCCTGCCGGGTCGCCGGTGGCCGCCACCGGCTGGGGTCCGCAGGGCAGAGAACATCTCGCCTCCTGTACGCATTGCGATGGTTCGGTCCGGGACCGGGCGGCATCCCGCCGCCGACTGCCCGGCAGCGGGTTCGGATCAGGTCAGGAGCCGGCGGGCGTAGTAGTCCTTCTCGTCCTGGACGCCCGGCAGTGCGAAGAAGTAGCCCCCGCCCCGTGGGCTGATGAACGGCACCAGCGCTTCGCCTTCCAGCCGGGTCTGCATGGCGATGTAGGTGTTGAGTTCTTGCTGGAAGGAGACGAACGCATGCCCCATGTCCAGTTCCGGCAGGTTGGGGCTCCGGTCGTAGTCGTAACTGCGACGCAGGATGGTGCTGGTCGCCGCGGTCTGCGGAGTCTGGGGATTGGCCAGGCGGATGTGGGAGTTCAGCGGGGTGATCAGGCCCAGCGGGTCGTTGGTGTAGATGGGGTCGAGAAGATCTGGGGCGCTCTCACCCACTGCGTACATGGGGGCGCCGCTCGCCTTACGGCGGCCGAAGATCCGCTCCTGCTGGGCAACGGGCACCTTCTGCCATGCCTCGATAAAGAAATGCACGATACGCACCACGTGGTACGTGCCACCCGCGGCCCAGGCCGGTTCGGCGCTCTTCGGCTGGACCCAGACCACCTGATTCATCTGGGCGTCGTCGGAGACGGATGGGTTGGAGATGCCGTCCTTGAAGCCGAACCAGTCGCGCCGGACACCGACCGGACGCTCCGGATTGCGCTGGCCGTCGATGCGCCAGCGCAGCTTCATCGCGGACTTGGTGTGGGTCAGGATGTCGATCAGTGCGTGCACCGTCGTGTCGCGGTGATCGGCGCAGATCTGGATCAGCAGGTCCCCCTGGCTCAGCGTGGGGTCCAGGTCGTCGTGGCGGAAGGCTGTCATCTTGACGAGCTGGGCCGGCTTGCGCGCGCTGAGACCGTAGCGGTCGTCGAAGAGGGACGCGCCCACTCCGACGGTCAGGGTGAGACCATCCGCCACGACCGTGGGCCCCAGGATGCCGTTGTCCGTCGGCGGTGCGGTCGGGGCCACCTTCGGTGGTCTGCCGCCCGCCGTGAGGAAACGGGCTCGCGAGGTGAGCGTGCGGAACAGGTCTTTGAGTTTCGTCCGGTTGGAGGCGGTCACGTCGAACGAGACGAAAATCGCGTCCTGCTGGGGCAGAGTGGCGATGCCTGCCTGGTGATAGCCATGGAAGGGAATCGCACGAGATGCCGGTCCCATCTTGGGAACAGCCACTGTGTCGGCGCGCGCCGCACCGCTGCCCAAGGCGACCCCGCCCGCCGCTCCGGCCAGGCCCGCGGCGGCACCGTGAAGAAACGACCGCCGGGCAAACGCACTCGCCGGACACCCTTCGCCGCTCCATCCCTCCTCCAGGGTCGCGAACGTCTCGTCAGCCATCGTTCGTTCCCCTCAGTCAGGAGCCAGGTGGCAAGCCGTACGCTCTTGCCTCGATCGGATTCCGTGTGCCGGCCGGCCCAGCAGGGCACGACCGTAGACGGCAGTTCCCCACCGGCGCTTGAAGAACCGCCAGCCGCACGACCGCCCATAAAACGGAATATATGCGACATCTCTGCGCACGCCACTGGATGGTGCGGCGCGAGGTAAGGGGTTTGGATCGCGTGCGGCGGCGTCGACCGTGCCCGTGTGCTGTCAGTGCGAGGCCAGCGGCACGGCGGCTTCTCGGCGACCGGATCGCAGACCGTCAGCCACCCCGGAGAGCTCCCCCGGACGGCCGACGGGCAGACTAATGACTTCCGGAACCAGCCCAGCCCACCCGCAGGAGCGGCCTGAACTCCTTGAGGCAGACCGGCGGGCCATTGACGAAGACCGCGGACCAGGGGCCCCGGCCGACCAGCGCCTCGGCTACGTCGACGCGCCTGTGGTGACGGAGCAGAACGCCGATGAGCGATCAGGCATCGCCGCGGCCGTCGTCATCCATGGCACGTTCGTCGGCAGAGACGGCGCGACGACCTCGCCACGTGGGAGCCGACCCGCTCGACAAGAGTCAGGACTTGGCGGCCGCGGTCAGTTCGCCGGCGATGAGCACCCGGTCACGAGGGGGACCCTCGGCGCCGTCGATGGTGCGGCCGGCTTCGACCTCGTCGTCACTCCAGGACCACCCGAACAGTGCGCCGTGAGCACCGCGCTCAGGCTTCGTCACTTCGATGAAGCAAGAGCTGGCAGGGAGACCAGGCATTGACGCTCCAACAACGTGGCTGCTGCGCTGAAGCGCGCCCGCCACACCTTCCGGGCGACGAAACCCCATTGGTCGACGGGTTCACATATGACGTCAACGCGCGGATCCCAAAAAAATGATTCACCCGCCACGTCCGTTTTTGCCGTTCGTTTGTGATGCATGAGCGTATAAAAGCCTTCAGGGAGGTGACGATCATCGACAGGCGGACATTTTCCAAGATTCTCGCTGCAGGGACAGCCGGAGTATCGCTGTCGGCGCTCACGGCAACGTCGGCCTCGGCGCCCGGCCGGGAAGTGCCCATGGCGCACCTCATGGGCAAGCCGGGGAACACATCCTTCGACTCACTGAAGCAGATCAATGCCGGGGTCCTGAACATTGGGTACGCCGAGGCCGGTCCCGCCAAGGGTCCCGTGGTCATCCTCCTGCACGGCTGGCCCTACGACATTCACAGTTATGTCGACGTGGCGCCTTTGTTGGCCGCGCGGGGCTACCGGGTGATCGTCCCGTATCTGCGCGGCCATGGCACGACGCGCTTCCTCTCAAGCAAGACGTTCCTGAATGCTCAGCAGTCGGTGTTTGCTCTCGACCTCATCGCGCTGATGGATACACTGAAGATCAGCAAGGCGATCCTCGCCGGCTTCGACTGGGGATCACGGACGGCTGACATCATCGCGGCGCTCTGGCCCGAACGCTGCAAGGCGCTGGTCTCGGTGAGCGGCTATCTGATCACCAATCGCGAAAACAACAAGAAGCCTCTGCCGCCGAAGGCCGAGTGGGCGTGGTGGTATCAGTACTATTTCGCCACAGAAAGAGGCCGGCTCGGCCTTGCGAAGTACACGCATGATTTCGCGAAACTGATCTGGCAGAACGTCTCCCCGACGTGGCATTTCGATGACACAACGTTCGAACGCACTGCGGCGGCCTTCGATAATCCGGACTGGGTCCCGATCGTGATCCACAACTATCGCTGGCGACTTGGCCTGGCCAAGGGCGACCCCCGATACGACCGTCTCGAAGAACGACTTGCCCAGAGCCCCGCCATCTCGCTGCCCACGATCACCCTTGACGGCGAGTTGGATCCCTTCACTCCTCCCGGGGCCGGCGCCGGCTATCGCAGCCACTTCACCGGCCCCTACGCCCACCGGACCCTGAAGGGCATCGGCCACAACGTGCCGCAGGAAGCTCCGAAAGACTTCGCCGAATCGGTCGTCGAAGTCGACGGTTTTTGATCGCGCCACCTGGAGTGACCGTCTCGTCTCACCGCTGAGCTCAGCGTGTCAGCCGTTCGTACCAAAACCTACGAGCAATTCGTATGAGTTCCGGGCCAAGAGGGGTCAGTCGATCGTTGAGGGCAATGGACCGCGCCTTCGCTCATCACGAAGGAGCCCGTCGACCGGGACCAGCCCCGTGGTGATCGCGCCGTGGCCGGAAGCGTCAGACGCTCCTGATACGACGCACGGGAGGTCTCAGCCACCCATCGACCGGTCCGGCGCATGCGCGCAGAACACGGTGCTGTGCGGGGAGCCCACATCGTTGCCCTGACGAAACCCTCGAGTTGCGCGATGTGATGTGCAACCTCCTGCCGCCACCCCATGCCTTTGAGGCCGTCACTGGCTTACGCAAGTCGAGTTCGACTCAAGTGGTGCCGAGTTTGTGATCGTGGCACGCTTCGCACTGACGCAGCCATCTGCCATTTCGGCGAGGCGTTCCCCGGTCGCACGTTGCCGATGCGGCCATCCCTCAACACCGTCATCTCTGACTCGCCGGCGCAGAGGCGAAGGAGGCACTTTGCCCACCGCGATCGTCCGCGTTCTCCGGACACCCGAACTGCGCAATAAGTTGCTCTTCACGCTCGGCATGATCCTCCTGTTCCGCTTCGGGGCGCACGTCCCGATCCCCGGGGTGAACTACGGAAACGTCCAGACCTGCGTCAATGCAGCACAGGCCGCCAACAGCCGGCTACTCGGTCTGTTGAACCTGTTCAGCGGCGGGGCGCTGCTACATATCGCAGTGTTCGCGCTCGGCATTCTTCCGTACATCACAGCCAGCATCATTCTTCAATTGCTGACCGTCGTCATCCCGAAGCTGGAGGCGCTCAAAAGAGAGGGCTCGGCGGGGCAGGCGAAGATCACCCAGTACACCCGCTACCTCACGATCGCGCTCGCCGTGCTGCAGGGCACAGGCCTGGTCGCAACCGCCCGGAGCGGCGCCCTGTTCAGCGGCTGTCCAGTCGCCTCGGACATCGTGCCGGACAAGTCGATCTTCATCACCGCCACCATGGTGATCACGATCGCCGCGGGAACGGCCTGCGTGATGTGGCTCGGCGAGCTGATCACGGACCGCGGTGTAGGCAACGGCATGTCGATCCTGGTATTCGTCTCGACCGCAGCCACTTTGCCCGGCACGCTGTGGGCCATCAAACAGAACGGCAAGATCGCCGGTGGCTGGATCAACTTCGGCAGCGTCATTGCCGTCGGATTCGTCATGGTGGGCCTGGTCGTCTTCGTCGAGCAGGCCCAGCGCCGCATCCCGGTGCAATACACAAAGCGGGTGATCGGCCGGAAGTCCTACGGTCACGCATCCACATACATCCCACTAAAAGTCAACCAGGCGGGTGTAGTTCCTGTCATTTTCGCATCGTCGCTGCTTTACATTCCACAGCTCATTGCACAGTTCTCCAGTTCGACCTCGGGGTGGAAGGCATGGATCGAAAGTAACTTCGTCAAGGGCGACGACCCCTACTACGTAATCACCTATTTCCTGTTGACGGTCTTCTTTGCCTTTTTTTACGTGTCGATCACGTTCAACCCCGAGGAAGTCGCGGATAACATGACGAAATACGGGGGCTTCATTCCAGGAATCCGAGCCGGCCGACCCACCGCCCAGTATCTGGGCTATGTCCTCAACCGGATGACGTGGCCCGGAGCTCTTTACCTGGGAGTGATCGCACTGGTACCAACAATTGCCTTTTCGAGTTACGGCGGCGCCAGCAGCCTCAGCGGAACAAGCATCCTCATCATCGTGGGCGTGGGCCTGGAAACGGTAAAGCAGATCAACAGCCAGCTCCAGCAGCACGATTACGAAGGCTTCCTCCGCTGATTCCCGGCCAGGGGACGGGCGATCACCGGGCGGTGCTCTGCATCGCTGCTTGGCGACGGCCCAGTGGTAGACGTGCGGTGGCCGGTCGGTCTTGGTCGTGAAGGTCAGCTCCTCGGGAACCCGGGCAGCTTTGCAGCGGTCGGGATCCTCCGTCCAGGACCTGGGCAGATACAACTCCTGGTTCACCGGGGCCCGCCCTGGTCGTGGTCGGCGAACTGGAACGCGACGGGTCATGCCTGGTCAGGGGCGGTCGGCGAACTGGAACGCGACGGGTCATGCCTGGTCAGGGGCGGTGGGCTACTTGTGCGCGGGCTGCCGTGGTACGCACGTACGGTGCTCGCAACGCGGTCACTCGAAGCCGAGACCATCCGCACTCGGATCCAGAAGGGGAACGTCGAGCCAACACCGTTCATCCGGACCGTGACAGCCGGGAAAAGCCTCGAATCCATCGCAGGTTTTCGCCGACGGATCCCCGGCGCACGACGTTAATATCGCGACCCGTCCATCCGATTGAGACCGCGAGGTACCCGTGGCGCCCCTCAGCAAGCTCTACCTCCAGCTCGACGATGTTGAACTTCCGGACGTGATCCCGTACTCCCAGGTGAGCGCATGGGAATTGCGCTTTCTCTACCTGTTGGGACGTCATCGGCTGACTGGAGCGGGCAAGGTGATCGAGCTCGGGTCGGGCGGCGGCGGATCGACGTACGCGCTCGCACTCGGTCTGCAGGAGAACCCGGACTTCGACAAGAAGACCAACAAGCTGCACGCGTACGACTTCTTCCGGGTCGGGAAGGGCACCTTCGCCTCCGAGAAATTCTTCTCGGCCGGGACCGCGCCCGAGGGCACCAACTCCTTCCTGGACGACTTCAAGGACAAGCTGAAGCCGTTCATCGACTTCATCGAGCTGCACCCCGGCGACATCTGGCAGACCTCCGACCCCGAGGACCACACCCCCATCGAGTTCCTGCACGTCGACATCGCCAAGACGGCACGGGTCTTCCGCTGTGTGGCCGAGCGCTTCCTGCCCCGCCTGGAGCCAGGGTCCGTTCTGCTGCACCAGGACTTCGCCAGCCCCCGGCTGCCGTGGCTGCACTACAGCACCGGGCTGCTGCTGCCGTACATCGAGATCGCCGGGCCGCCCATCCGCTCCACACTGGCCTTCGAGGTGATCAAGCCGATCCCGCAGGACGTGCTGCGGGCCATAGCCGAGGACGCCTTCGACACCGACGAGAAGCTGAAGCTGATGTCGGACGTCCAGGATGCCGTCGACCGGGACTACACCGACGGGATCCCGTTCAAAGCCGTGATCGAACTCGCCAAGGCCTATGTCGCCCACTACGAGGGTGACCACCGCCGCGCCTGGAAGACAGCCAAGCCGCTGACCTCGAACGAATACCTGAGCCGGACCCGCAAGGACCACTTCGCCCAGCTGGAGAAGGCGCTGAACGCGGCCGAGCCCAGCGGCGGATCCTCTGGTCTTGCCCGGCTGGTCAAGAAGGTGACGCGCAGGGCGTAGCCGCCGGGTGGTGCCGCTGGCGCCGGAGCGCCCCCAGGGTGGTGGCCGCAGCCGGTACCGGGACCGGCAGGTACTGGCCGCGATCATCGTCGTGGCCACCACGGGCTGCGCCTGGGCGCAGGTCTGCGGCGACAATCTCCACGACAGCCAGTCCTTCGAGCCGCTGGTGCGTGGCATTCCGCCCATCCGCTCCCGCCGCGGAACACACGGACGAGGGCCCGACAAGCTCCACGGCGCCGCAGGCCGCCGCCGGCCCGGCCTGCGTCGCCAAGATCCCCATGCGACCGGTCAGGAATGGAGAAGCGAAACCTGCACCCCGTCCGTAGCGTGAAGCGCATGGACATCAAGCTTTCACAGTGCTTCATCGCCGTTGACGATCACGACAAGGCACTCGCCTTCTACCAGGACGTTCTCGGCCTGGAGGTGCGCAACGACGTCAGGTTCGATGGGATGCGCTGGGTGACCGTCGGCGCGCCGTCGCAGCCGGACGTGGAAATCGTCCTCGAGCCGCCGCTCGCGGACCCGAACGCCTCGCCCGCCGACAAGAAGGCCATGGCGGAACTGCTGGCGAAGGGGCTGCTGCGCGGTGTCATTTTCAGGACCGACGACTGCGACGCCACCTTCGAGCGCATCCGCGCCGCGGGTGGCGAGGTCCTGCAGGAGCCGATCGACCAGCCGTACGGCGTCCGTGACTGTGCCTTCCGCGACCCGGCCGGCACCATGCTGCGCTTCAGCCAGCCTCGCAGGCAGTGAGCTCCGGTCCCCCGAACCGGGCGCTACTCTGCGGGCGAACCCCGCGCCGCATCGAGGCCAAGGGCTGTCCCGTGATCCCTGACGGGCACGCGACGACAACTATGGCACCTCGCCGGCTTGTCGGAACATCCGAATACACTCAGTATGCGGACGCCCCTCCGCCTTGCGATGCACCGCATTCGACGTCGCGCGCTGCTCCGCCAGGGGTGCGGGCACAGCCCTTGGGCGCGAGGCGAACGAGATGCCCGAACGCGAGGTGATGCGCGACGGCCGCTGGTTGGTCTGACGCCTCGGCCGGGCGCGCCGCGTGGCCGAGGTCCAGAGGCGCCACGGGCCGAAGCGGCGTGGATGCCCTGGTTCTTGCGTCGAGCGCGCCCCCGGCCGACGCCGCCGGTCTGGTAGACAACGCACCATTGCCGCAACCGCGCCGACGAAGGAGAACAGGAGTACTCCTCGAAGCTGGTCAGATCGAGCCAGGCGACGCCGACGGAGACCGCGAAGGCGGCCCCACCACCCAACAGATGGAGACACGAGAAGCATGGCCAAGAGGACGGACACGCGGTCGACTGCGCTGCCCGGTGCGGACAGCCACGATCTGATCCGCGTGCACGGCGCGCGCGAGAACAACCTCAAGGACGTCAGCATCGAGATCCCGAAGCGCCGGTTGACGGTGTTCACCGGCGTCTCCGGCTCGGGCAAGAGTTCTCTGGTGTTCGACACGATCGCCGCGGAGTCGCAGCGGCTGATCAACGAGACATACAGCGCCTTCGTGCAGGGCTTCATGCCGACGCTGGCGCGGCCCGAAGTCGACGTACTCGAAGGGCTGACGACCGCGATCGTCGTCGACCAGCAGCGGATGGGTGCCGACCCCCGCTCCACGGTCGGCACCGCCACCGACGCCAACGCGATGCTGCGCATCCTCTTCAGCCGACTCGCCAATCCGCACATCGGCCCACCCAGCGCGTACGCCTTCAACGTCCCCTCGGTCCGGGCGAGCGGTGCGATCACCGTCGAGCGCGGCGCCAAGAAAGCGGTGAAAGCGACCTTCACCCGCACTGGCGGCATGTGCACGCGCTGCGAAGGCCGGGGCACGGTTTCCGACATCGACCTCACCCAGCTCTACGACGACTCCAAGTCGATCGCCGAGGGCGCGTTCACCATCCCCGGCTGGAAGTCGGACAGCTTCTGGACCGTGCGGGTCTACGCCGAGTCGGGCCTCCTCGACCCGAACAAGCCGATCTGCAAGTACACCAAGAAGGAGATGGAGGACTTCCTCTACCGGGAGCCGACCAAGGTGAAGGTCGAGGGCGTGAACCTCACCTACGAGGGGCTGATCCCCAAGATCCAGAAGTCGTTCCTGTCCAAGGACAAGGAGGCTTTGCAGCCGCACATCCGGGCGTTCGTGGAGCGCGCGGTCACTTTCACCACCTGTCCTGAGTGCGACGGCACCCGGCTCAGCGAGGGTGCCCGGTCGTCGAAGATCAAGCGGATCAGCATCGCCGATGCCTGCGCGATGCAGATCAGCGACCTGGCCGATTGGGTCAGCGACCTCGACGAGCCGTCGGTGGCGCCGCTGCTCGCCGCGCTGCGGCACACTCTCGACTCGTTCGTGGAGATCGGCCTCGGCTACCTCTCACTCGACCGGCCGTCGGGCACGCTGTCGGGGGGTGAGGCGCAGCGCGTCAAGATGATCCGCCACCTCGGCTCCTCCCTGACCGACGTCACCTACGTCTTCGACGAGCCCACCATTGGCCTGCACCCCCATGACATCCAGCGGATGAACAACCTGCTGCTGCGGCTGCGGGACAAGGGCAACACGGTGCTCGTAGTGGAGCACAAGCCGGAGACGATCGCGATCGCCGACCACGTCGTCGACCTCGGCCCCGGCGCCGGTACTGGGGGCGGCAGCGTCTGCTTCGAGGGCACCGTCGAGGGGCTGCGGGCCGGCGGCACCATCACCGGCCGCCATCTCGACGACCGGGCCGCCCTCAAGGACGCGGTGCGGACGCCCACCGGCACGCTGGAGATCCGCGGCGCGACAGCGCACAACCTGCAGAGCGTCGACGTCGACATCCCGCTCGGGGTGCTCACCGTCGTCACCGGCGTCGCCGGCTCCGGAAAAAGCTCACTCGTGCACGGGTCGATCCCCGTCGGCGCGGGTGTGGTCTCGATCGACCAGAGCGCCATCCGCGGCTCGCGACGGAGCAACCCGGCGACGTACACCGGACTGCTCGACCCGATTCGCAAGGCGTTCGCGAAGGCCAACGGCGTGAAGCCGGCGCTGTTCAGCGCCAACTCCGAGGGCGCCTGCCCCAACTGTAACGGCGCGGGCGTCATCTACACCGACCTGGCGATGATGGCTGGCGTCGCCACCACCTGCGAGGAGTGCGAGGGGAAGCGGTATCAGGCATCGGTGCTGGACTACCACCTCGGCGGCCGCGACATCAGCGAGGTGCTGGCAATGTCGGTGACCGAGGCCGAGGAGTTCTTCGGCGCCGGCGAGGCACACGCGCCGGCCGCGCATCGCATCCTCGGCCGGCTCACCGACGTCGGGCTCGGCTACCTCAGCCTCGGCCAGCCACTCACTACGCTGTCCGGCGGCGAGCGGCAGCGGCTCAAGCTGGCCACCCATATGGCGGAGAAGGGCGGCGTCTACATCCTCGACGAGCCGACCACCGGCCTGCACCTCGCCGACGTCGAGCACTTGCTCGGCCTGCTCGACCGGCTCGTCGACTCCGGCAAGTCGGTCATCGTCGTCGAGCACCACCAGGCGGTCATGGCGCACGCCGACTGGATCATCGACCTCGGCCCCGGCGCCGGCCACGACGGCGGCCGGATCGTCTTCGAGGGCACACCCGCCGACCTCGTCGCCGACCGTTCCACCCTCACCGGCGAGCACCTCGCGGCCTACGTCGGCACCTGACCGAGGCCCTCGCGGGCACCCTGAGACGAGTTCTCTCATCGGTGTGAACTCGCCCCACTTGGTACCGATATCGATCGTTTCCGGACAGTCGGGCGGCACTGCCGGCGAAGGGCCTGCTGCACGCTGTTCTCTTCAGGACCGACAACTGCGACGCCACCCTCGAGCGCATCCGCGCCGGGGGTGGCGAGGTAGCTGTCGTCGTGTGCCCGCCAGGGATACAAGGGGCATCCCTTAACATCACCCCTCCCGTCCGCGCCGCGGACCAGGCAGATGGACTCTTCCGGAACGCTCTGGCGAACCGGCAAGGTGACGTTCGTCCGGAATCCCGGAACCTTGAGGCGGAGGAACGGAAAAAACGATGCCAGGCCACGCGAAGAGATACGGCTCAGCCAAGTATCCCCAGGTTTCATGGCTGCTGGCACAGGCGGCTCGAGCGAATCCCCAACGAGCACCTCCCCCACGGGTCCGCCACCGATGCTCTGCTGCGGAGAAAATCTCACCCTCTCCATCTGCTTGAGTCGCCCTGGAATTTCGCATACGGAAATTGCCGCTCCAGCGATCACGCCTACCGCAGGTTGCGAGAAGGCACTCCAGCAGGGTCGTCATTTCACCTTCTCCTCACCGGGGATCGCTGCTCACCTCATCGGTGTGTCACGGATCGCCACAGCGGTGAAACAAAACATCCTTCAAGCAACCCCTCAGACGGGTGGCGACGGCGGCGAACAAGCCGCCGCTTCCGGTAAGCCCACCAGCCGGTTGCACAGCAGACAGCGAGCTACGGGGGCCTTGAAATCCGGCACCACATGTCCATCGTCGCACTCAAGTCGCCATATTTCGCGCTCCACATGCAGCGCACCCCGGAGGCAGGGAGGTCGTCAATTCAGACGGGAATCGGTGTGGGTCCACGTTTCGCTTACGGGCCGTCCGGCAGAGCAACATCCAGCTCCGGTGAAATCCAGCGTTCCTCGGCAGGAAAGGCTCCGGCCGGGCCCACTCGCATCCTGTGCCGTACCTCAGAGGGGAGCACCAACCATCTTCAGCGAAGCAGGAGTTGGAACAAAGCCCTCAGGGCTGTCCCGTAATCCCCGGCGGGCGCACGACGACAGCTACGGCGCCTCGCCGCGTTGTCGGAACGTCCGAATACATCCAGTATGCGGACGCGCCCCTCCGCCTTGCGATGCACCGCATCTGACGCCGCGCGCTGATCCGCCAGGGATTACGGGACAGCCCTTAGGGACGGAGGCCATCGAACGTGATGTTCAGATGGCGGGGGCCGCGCAGGACCGCGTTCTGCCGGTAGGGGGGCGGGTCCTCCACCAAACGGGGGTTGTCGAGCCTGCGGGCCAGCGCGGTCAGGGCGAGCTGCGCCTCCAGCCGGGCGAGCGGCGCGCCGAAGCAACTGTGGATGCCGCTGCCGAAACCGAGATGCTCGTTGTCCTTGCGGTCCGGGTCGAATCTATCGGGGTCCTCGAAGCGCTCCGGGTCTCGGTTGCCGGCGGCCAGGACGAGCCAGATCGACGAGCCCTTCGGGATGGTAACCCCGCGGACCTCGATGTCCGCGATGCACGTACGTTGCGGCACCAGCTGCACCGGAGGCTCGTAACGCAGCAGTTCCTCGACGATGTTGACGGCGAGGCGCGGGTCGTCCCGGAGCCGCTGGAGGACCTCCGGGTTGCGCAGCAGGGTGAGCATCCCGTTGGTGATCAGGTTGACCGTCGTCTCATGGCCGGCGATCAGCAGCAGGGCCGCGGTACTGAGCACCTCCATCGTGGTCATCGGACCGTCCGGTCCATGGCTGGTCACCAGCTCGGAGAGCATGTCGCCACCGGGTGTCCTGCGGCGCTCCTCGACCAGCCCGGCCAGATACATGCCCAGCTGCACCCGGGCCTCCTCGGTGACGCGGTTCCGCTCGGTGGGGTCGTCCCCCGGAGCCGGATCCAGGCCGGCGGCGATGGTGTCCGCCCACGAGTGGAAGCGCGCCTCGTCCTCCCGCGGCACCCCGAGCAGCCGGCAGATCACGGTTACAGGAAAGGGGTACGAGAACTGGTCGACCACATCGATCCGGTCCGCGTCCCCAAAGCCGGCGATGAGGTCCGAGACGATCCCGGCAAGCTCGTCATGCATGGCGTGGATGCGTCGAGGACTGTGCGGGGGACCGAACGGACGGTTGGTCATCCGACGCAGCCGGTCGTGCTCCGGAGGGTCGAGCCGCAGGAAGCTCGGCGGCAGAGCCGTCTCCCCCGCCTGCTCGGACAACTCGTCGCCGCCGCGCGCGGTGAGATTGGAGGCGTCGGAGCTGATCCGCGGGTCATGGAGCAGGCTCTGGATGTCCCAGTACGTGCTGATGACGTACGGGCCGCCGTCCTCTTCGTGCAGCACCGGGGTCTTGCGCAGTTCCGTGTACAGCGGATAGGGGTTGGCGCGGTTGGCGTAGTCGGTGATCTGGCGCAGGAGCGGGGCTTGCGTCATAGCAGGTCCTTGGGGGCGTGGGAGCAGAGGAGGCCGTTTCGGCCTCGGGCAGTGGGCTGTCGGGCGCCCCGCCGGTGGTCAGGAGTGGGCGGGCTTGAAGACCAGCCGTCGGTCGGCCGGCGAGTAGCCGCTGAGGGTGACGGTCGGCCCGTGGGTGGGCAGCGACGGGTCCGGGAAGTCGGCCGGGACGGGCTGCCTGCCCTCGGGACGGCGGTCCACGGTCCGGAACGTCGGTGGGAACGGCGCGGCCGTCTCGATCAGCCCCTGGTAGAACTGCAGCCACCGTGCGTTGTCGAAGGTGACCGCACCGATGACGCGGCCCTGATAGCCGTACGCCGCGGTGAAGCGGCGCTCGGCGAGCGCCCCCTGCGTAATGAGGATCTCCTCGCCCATGGAGGGAACGCCGACCGACTTGATGTTCACCCCGAACTGGGACGACCAGAAGGCCGGCACCCACATGTGCGGGCGACGGTCCGTGCTGGCGCTGATCATGTTGTGCGCCGCCACCTCGGCCTGGGTGACGGCGTTGCCCCAGTGTTCGAGGGAGAGGAACTGGTAGCCGAAGAGCGGGTGCGGTGACCGGGCCACATCACCGGCGACGAAAATGTCGTCGGTCACGATGCCCCGGAAGTCGAAGGCCCGGCATCCCGCGTCGCAGGCGATCCCGCGGGGTCCCGCTCCGAGCCCGGATCCGGCCAGCCACTCCGTGTTGCGGGTCGCGCCGAGCGAGACGACGACCACGTCCGTCTCGACGGTGCTGCCGTCGGACAGATGAGCGGCGCGCACCCGCCCCGCCGAGTCGCCCTCGAGGCTGGTGACCATGACGCCGGTGCGCAGGTCCACCCCGTTCTCGCGGTGCAGCTCCGCGGCCACCGCACCGACCACCCCGCCGAGCGCACCCACCAGGGGGGCATCGGCCCGCTCCGCCACCGTGACCGGGAGATCACGCGCGCGGCAGGCGGAGGCGATCTCCGAGCCGGTGAAGCCGGCCCCGATCACGAACACCCTCCGGGGCGAGTCCGTCAGCCGCCGCTGCAGCCCGGCCGCATCGTCACGCGTCCGCAGGACGAAGACGCCGTCCAGCTCGGCCTCTGCCGCGTTCGGCCACGGCCGGGCCCGTACACCGGTCGCGATGAGGAGCCGGTCGTACTCCACCTCGTCGCCGTCGGCCAGCAGCACCCGCTTGGCCGCCATGTCCAGCCCGGTCGCCGCGACACCGAGCCGCCACTTCGCCTCCACCGATCGGCGCCGGGGCAGTTCGGTGTGCTTAGGCGACGCGTTGCCCAGCAGGACCGACTTGGAGAGAGGCGGCCGGTCGTACGGCTCGTACGGCTCGTCACCGATCATCGTGAGCAAACCCTCGAAGCCCTCGTCGCGGAGCGTCTCGGCCGCCCGGAGGCCCGCCAGTGAGGCGCCCACGATCACGATCCGGCCTTCGCGCCTGAGCCTCTCCAGGAAGTCGTCAGCGGCCATGGGACGCCTCCTCGCCCGGCGCGTCCGGTGCGTCGACCAGAATGGCCTGGACGGGGCACGCTGCGACGGCGCGCGCCACGCTCTCGCGCTGTTCCTCATCGGCCCGTGGGTTGTAGGTGAGCGCCTCGTCGCCGTGCATGGCGAAGACGTCCGGCGCGAGAAACGCGCACTGCGCGTATCCCTGGCATTTGTTGAGATCGACGACAAGCCTCATCAACGATCCGCCCCTTCCGGCGGCCCGGTCCGGCATCGTCCGCGTGTGCTCGGCGGGGGCGCCCGGACGGCGGTCATCTCCCCCACGTCAGCATCGGAGGGCTGGTGGGTCAGCGCTCGCCCGGGCGAGCCGAAGGAGTGAGCACCCACGCGGCCGCGGGGCCGGGATCGCGGTCAGGACGCGCCCGCGGCATCGGTCCCGGTGACGCGGCTGACCACGGGAATGCAGATGCTGACGATGAGGGACCAGGCCGGGAAGACCGGATCCGCCCAGGCGATGTCGGCCGTGACGAAGAGGGGCAGGCGGGAAGGCCGTACCCGTGTGGCGCCTACCCTGGGATTTCCGTGCGTTCCCACCATTCGTAGATGGGCAATTGCCCCTCGGCGGTCTCCTGGTGGCGCGTCGTTGCCCTGAAGTGCTCGTACCCGCCGCGGAACGGGATCTTGAGGTCGGATCCGGGCGTGGTGAGGGGAACGATGCGCTGGGGGAGATCGTCAGGGCCGCCCTCAAGGACTGCCTTCGTTGCGTTGGTCATGCCGAGAGTCTCCCCGGACAGTGGTCCGGCCTCGCCGAGACGCGCCGTAAGGCTCGCTGGGCGTCCCCCGCCGGTAGCGCCCCGTCGTCGGTCTGCGGCTCGTCGACGACGTACATCACTCCGACGGGCGGTGCAGGGCCAGAAGCGCCTGGTCGTCCTGGCGTTTGCCGCCCGCATGACGTCGTACGTCGCCGACCAGTGCGTCGAGGGTCTGTGACGGCGTGACACGTGTTCCGGCTCGCGCGCCGCGCCGGAGCAGGACGGGCAGACGGGCGGCAGCGTCGTAGAACCTGCCGGCGGCATCCCTGGACTCGGTGATTCCGTCCGTATAGCAGAGCAGGGTCGAGCCGGGCGGGAACGAGAAGCTGTCGACCGGGAAGACCCAGTCCCCCAGCGTGACGATCCCCAGGGGAGGCGCTTCCTGCGAGGGTTCCAGGACTGTCGCCGTCCCGTGCACGTCGAGGAGCAACGGCGGCGGGTGGCCGCGGTTCACCATCCGTACGACATTCAGGTCGGTGGAGAACTCCGCGACCAGGGCGGTGGTGAAGCCCTCCTGTTGTTCCAGGCCCCCGCGCCGTCCTCCCTCGCGCAGCAGGGCCCTTTCCAGCGCGAGCACGAGCTGCGCGAGGTCCTCGGCCTCGTCCGCGGCGTACCGGAAGGCGCCGATGTCCGCGCAGACCGCATTCACCGCGCCCAGCCCCTTACCGCGCACGTCTCCGACCATGAGGCGGGTGCCGTGCGGGGTGCTCTGCACGACGTACAGATCCCCGCCGATCATGGCCTCGTTCTCGGCGGGCACATAGCGTGCCGCGATCTCCAGACCGTCCAGCCGTGACGGTGGGCGGGGCAGAACGGCGCGCTGTGCCACGGCCGCGACGTGGAGTGCGCGCCTGGTCCTGGCGTGCTGACGGTGCAGGGTGCGGTTGATGAGGACGGCGAGCACGGTGACGGCCAGGAGAGTGACCTGGTTGGGGACGCCGTGGTGCCAGCCGAGGGTGCCGTCCATCCTCGCCAGCCCGGCGTGTACCGCCATCGACACGAGACCCACTGTGACAATGCCCCAGGGCATCAGAAGCGGAGCGGCCGAGACCGGCGCCACCATCAGGAGCGGGGCGGACGTCACATCGGGTGGTGTCGCCAGGTCGATCACCACGGCCAGCACGATGACACAGGCCGGGATCCACAAGGCTCTACTCTGCTGCACCACTCCCTCACGTTCCCCGGAAGGCGCGCGCGCCGCATCCCGGACGGCGCGAAATGTGGTCGCCGGCCGGGCCGCCGCGAAACTCCCGGAGTACGTCGGCGGTAGGTCTCCCGGTCAAAGCCCGGTGGCCGCCCGCCACGTCGACCGCGCTTGCGCCGGGGACGCTGTTGGTCGCTCTTCTCAGGGATCGTGTGCGCGATGCCGCGCTCGCGGGCAGGTCTCGACCAGGTTGCTCAGGCCTGCACGACCGGATCATGGAAGGCAGACATGGCCTGGCGTATGCCCGTGTTCGCCTGGCCACCTTCTGCCGCCCGTTGCCTCCCAGGGCGGGTAGGTCCGGACACCGATGTGCGGGCACGGTCACGGGACGGGCAAGAGCACCACGAAGACCGGGGCAGGGACACAGCAGCCCTCGCCCCGGTCCTCCCGGCCTTTCTGACGGGTCAAGCGATCATGAACTCCTTGACCCGTAGTGCGCGTTCGACGATCCGTACGTCGCCGATCCAGCCGTGCATCAGCTGATCGAGAGCGCCGCCGTACTCGTACGCGCCGAGCAACCACGGCAAGCCGACCGTGGCCAGCCCAACGGTCCGGGTGTCGGGGTTACGAGCGACGACGCACCCGTCGATGTACATGGTGGTGTGCGATCCGTCGTTGACGACGGCGACGTGCCACCACCGTTCACGCTGCAGTTCATGGCTCCAGTTGGTGATGGCCCCCGGCTGGTTCAGCGGCGCGGCTGCCCATTGCATCCCGGGTCCGTCCGACAGGGACAGAGTGGCCACAGGCTCGTCCGGGTCGCCGATCGTCTTGCCTGCGGAGCCGAGCGTGCCCCGTCGGCCCAGGACGCCGCCCCAGGCGTGGCGTCCGGCATCCCAGTCAGCAGGCAGCCGGAGGAAGGCCTCAATGGTGTATCCGGAGCGGAATGTCTTGGTGTTGAGGGGGGCGTTGTTCTCCGTGGACAGGTACGAGCCGTGGAGTGGTCCCTTCCCTCCGCCGAAGTAGAGGCTGCCGTGACCCGGTTGGTCCGGGTGGTGCTCGTCCGACCAGCGCAGTGTGTCCGGCTCGCTGCCGGCGACGGTCCGGCGCACCAGGTCGTTGCGGTCTCCGGACAGGTCGGGGACGCGCAGGGCGGCATCGGCGGCCGAGCCGTCCGGGTGCTTCGGGGAATCGAAGCGCCAGTATGCGACAGTGCCGGGTATCAGCAGTTGCTCGGCGGGGCGGGGTTGACGTGCGGGGACGGGTGCGAAGCCTGCGAATCTGTGCTCGAAGTCGAGGGGGATGCTGAAGCGGTCCTGCGGGCCGGTCAGTTCGATCTCGGCGCGTTCCAGTTCGTTGAGCTTCTCGCCGGCGCGACCGAGGATCCACGGGGAGATCGTCTCTACGTCGATGGTGTTCCTGGCGAGGTCGAAGCGGTAGAGACGGATCATCGCGCTGCCGCCGTAGTAGCGGTTCTGGTAGTTGGTGATGTGCAGATGGACGTCGTTGCCCGCGGTGTTCCTGCGGGTGGTGCGCCCGGCGGGCCAGTAGTGGCCGTTGAGGGTGAGGAAGATCTGGTCGTGCCCTGCTATCAGCTCGTCCCACAGATGCTTTCCATGACCGGAGAATTCGGCCTCGTCGCCGTCCGCGTTCGCGTACACCAGTTCATGCGTAGTGAGGATGACCGGCGTGTGCGGATGTCCCGCGATGACGTCCTTCGCCCAGGCGAGCCCGGCCGCCGACGGCCGCCAGTCGAGCGCCAGCACCAGCCACTCGCGGCCCGCGGCGCGGAACAGGTGGTACGTGTTGTAGCCGTCCGACGTCGCGCCGCCGAACGTCGGTAGGCGTCGCATGCGTTGGGGGCCGAAGGTGTCCAGGTACGGGGTGCGGCCGCGTCGGTCGTCGGTGGAGGACTTGATGTCATGGTTGCCCGCGACGACGCTGTAGCCCACTTGCTGCCGGTCGAGAAGGGCGAACGCCTCGCCGATGGGCCCGAATTCGTCCGGGTGGCCGCTTTCGGTCAAGTCGCCAAGATGGGAAAGAAATACGATGTTCTCGTCGTGCCCGTGATCGAGGACGTAACGCAACGACGCCTCGACCGGTGCCTTGTTGATGCTGGCCCCGTCGAAGAGGTACTGGGTGTCCGGCATGACGACGAAGGTGAATCTCGCGTCGTCCGGGTCGGGGCGCCACCTGCCGCCGGCAGCGGTGTTCTGGTGCGGCTGGGCTGCAGCGGGGCCGGCGGCCGCGAGACCTGCGGTGGCGATCGCGGCGCCACCGAGAGCGGTGGCGCGCAGAAACGTACGGCGCGCGGCGGCAGGCAGGAGCGGACCGTCGGGCTGGTGGAGCGGGCTGCACATGGAATTCTCCGCGGAGGACGAGCGTCGGGGGACCAACAGCAAGCTAGCTGCGGCGAGTGGGGAGAAGCTGGGCCTCAGCGGCAACAACTGGGCGGCGAGTACATGAATGGGAGGAACGGCTTCCGGTCGCAGCACCGAATCCTGGCGGACGAGTCCCTCATGTTCTCCGTGCTGTGGACGAAGGTCTCGGCGCCGGGGAACGACGCACTGGAGACCTCATGGGTGCCCCCAGCGCCGCCGGCGCCACTCGGAGGTGCGCCTCAGCACGGCGAAGGGCCGCTTGCGCTTTCCCACTCGGTGCCGCCACCGCCGAACCGCTTCATCAGGCGGCGTACCGAGAGAGCCGGTGTGATGGCCCGGACGAAACGGCCCGTGCCCGTCCTCGGTACGGGGACGTGATCCGGTACTCCGGCCCGTGTGCGGACGTACGCTGAGACCAGCCGGTCCGGTACCCGCTGGGCTACGGGCGCAAGGGGACGGCCCTCCACCGGCCCGGCCGGTGAACCGGACCGGCGGGGCGCATGGAGCCCTGGAGCCGCGCCCGGTGGACCGTCGCAGAGATCTCGACGGTCACCTCGATCAGCACCCTCGCGCAGGAGGACTCAGTGACCACTCCACCCGCACGTGCCGTCGAGCGCCGTCACCCGGTACCGGACGCCGCTCTCACCTGGGAGCCGAGCGAGCGCCGGGTGCGCGGGAAGAAGGGCACGACCGTTGTCGTCGACAGCCGCCGACCGATCCTCGTGTGGGAACCCGGCCATGCCGTTCCGCTCTACGCCTTCCCCCAGGACGACGTCCGCACCGATCTGCTCCGCCCGGCGGCCGCCCCCCACGCGGGTGCGCACTCCGGCTCCACGGTCTTCTACGACCTCGTCGTGGACGGCGTCACGGAGCCGAACGCCGCATGGACCTTCCCGGGCGCCGAGCTCGCCGGGCACATCGCCTTCGAGTGGTTCGGACGCGTCGGCGTGGGCCCCGACCACTGGTACGAGGAGGACGAGGAGATCTTCGTCCACCCCCGCGACCCGTACTCGCGCGTGGACGCGCTCCGCAGCTCACGGCATGTGCGGATCGAGATCAACGGAACACTGGTCGCGGACACCCGCAGCCCGGTGCTTCTCTTCGAGACACGCCTGCCTGTCCGCTACTACATCCCCCGCGACGACGTCCGCCTCGATCTGTTCACCTCGACCGACCTGCGTACGGGATGCCCCTACAAGGGGACGGCCGTGTACTGGTCCCTGACCGGCACGGACAGCGACACACCGGCGGATGTGGCGTGGAGCTACCCCGACCCCCTCCCGGCCGCGGGGGCGGTCAAGGGCCTCATCGCGTTCTACAACGAAGCCGTCGACATCTTCGTGGACGGGGAGCGGATGGAACGCCCGGCCACCGGCTTCACTCGGCGTCCGGGCGCGTGACGGAGGGCCGCATCGGGCTCGTACGAGCCCGATGCGGCGTCGTCGCCCTGGAGCCTGTGCCCGCGCACGACTCGTACGCGTCCTCAACGGCAACGGGCGCGGGAATACAAGGGACCGTGTGATCGTCGGGCGTCCGCGCGATCCGCAGGAGCACGGCGGCGTGGTCAGGGCTGCGGCGGCCGGTCCTCACCCCGCTCAGAACCGAGTTCGTCCTTGAGCTTGTCCTGGGCCGCGTCGACCTGGCCGGTGTACTTTCCCTGCGTCTTGGTGTCGATGGTGTCGCCCGCCTTGTCGATGCCCTTTTCCGCCTTGTCCTCGTGGCCCTTCAGCATGTGCTTGATCTTGTCCATCATGGACATGGGTCCTCCTCAGCGAGTCACCCCCACCTCTCCAGGGTCGCCACACAGCGCCGCTCCCGCATCCGCGCGAGCGGTCCGCAGGACCGTCGGATCAGCAGATCCGGGGCAGCTGCTCCCCGATCGGCAGGTCGACCACGCGCGTCCCGCCGAGCCCGGTGCGGGCCACGACCATGCCGGGATGCGCCTCCACGGCCTCGCCGATCACGGTCGCCTCCGCTCCCAGCGGATGCGCCCGCATCGCCTCCAGCACGGCTTCGGCGTGCTCACGGGGGACGAACGCGACGAGTTTGCCCTCGTTGGCCACGTACATCGGGTCGAGGCCCAGGACGGCGCAGACGTTGGCCACGGCCGGCGGGACCGGCACGTTGCGCTCCTGAATGACGACACCGGTGCCCGATGCCCCCGCGATCTCATTGAGCGCCGCGGCCAGTCCGCCACGTGTGGGGTCGCGCAGGACATGGAGGTCGGGGGTGACCGCGAGCATGGTCTCCACCAGCCCGCCCAGGGCCGCGCAGTCGCTCTCGATCTCCACCCCGAACTCGAGGCCCTCGCGCACACTCATGATCGCCACGCCGTGCACGCCGATCGCACCGCTCGCGATCACGACGTCGCCCGGGACCACTCGCTGGGGACGCAGATCGACGCCGGCCGGGACGAGGCCGATCCCGGCGGTGTTGATGAAGACGCCGTCGCCATGACCGGCGTCCACGACCTTGGTGTCGCCGGTCGCCACCTCGACGCCCGCGGTGCGCGCCGCTGCGCCCAGCGCGTCGGCCACGCGTGCGACGACCGAAAGCTCGACGCCCTCCTCCAGAATGAACCCGCAGGAGAGGTAGGCGGCCCTGGCACCGCTCATGGCCAGGTCGTTGACCGTGCCGTTGACCGCGAGGTCGCCGATGCTGCCGCCGGGGAAGAACAGGGGCCGCACGACGTACGAGTCCGTGGAGAAGGCCAGCCGGGCGCCGCCCAGCGACACCACGGCGGAGTCGGTCAGTTGCGCGAGCACGTCGCCCCCGTAGGCGGGCGCGAAGACGTGCTGGACCAGTTCGGCCGAGAGTGCGCCGCCGCCGCCGTGGCCCATCACCACCCGCGGCTGGTCGCGCAGCGGTGCGGGGCAGGTCCACGCCGTGAGGTCGAGTACGGCCGCCTCGCCGGGACCGCCCGCGGTCGCGGTGACGGCGGTGTTCAGTGCTTCGGTGGTCTCAGGCAACGGGGCTCGTCTCCCTGGGTTCGGTCCTGATGTCCAGGCGCCGGTAGAGGTAGTACGCGGCGCAGGCGCCCTCGCTGGAGACCATGGTGGCCCCGAGCGGATTGCGCGGGGTGCAGGTGGTACCGAACGCCTCGCACTCGTGGGGCTTCAGCAGTCCTTGCAGGACCTCACCGCTGCGGCATTCGGCGGGCTCCTTGGTGTCGATGCCGGTGACGGAGAAGCGGTACTCGGCGTCGTAGTCCCGGTAGCGTGTGGAGAGCCGCCAGCCGCTGTCGGGGATGGTGCCGATGCCGCGCCAGGCGCGGTCGGTGACTTCGAAGACGTCGTCCAGCATGGTGAGCGCCGCGGGGTTCCCGTCCGGGTGCACAGCGCGCGGGTACGCGTTTTCCACGGTGTGCTGACCGCGCTCCAGCTGCAGGACGGTCCGCCGTACGCCTTCGAGGATGTCCAGCGGCTCGAAACCGGTGACCACAATGGGGACCTGGAACCGTTCGGCCAGCTCCGGGTACTCCCGCATGCCCATCACACTGCACACATGGCCGGCGGCAAGGAACCCCTGCACCCGGCAGCTCGGCGACTGCATGATCGCCTCGATGGCCGGGGGGACCCGCACATGAGACACCAGCAGGCTGAAGTTCGGGATGCCGAGCCTGCGTGCCTGATACACCGTCATGGCATTGGGTGGTGCGGTGGTCTCGAATCCGATCCCGAAGAAGACCACCTCACGGTCGGGGTTCTGCTGGGCGACCTTCAGGGCGTCGAGCGGCGAGTACACGATCCGCACGTCGCCGCCCTCGCTGCGAACCCGGAACAGGTCACGGCCGGTTCCGGGGACCCGGAGCATGTCCCCGAACGAGCAGAAGATCACCTCGGGGCGGGAGGCGATCTCCAGCGCCTTGTCGATGACCTCCAGCGGTGTGACGCACACGGGGCAGCCCGGACCATGGATCAATTCGACCTGGTCCGGAAGGAGTTGGTCGATGCCGTGCCGGATGATGGTGTGCGTCTGTCCGCCACAGACCTCCATCAGCGCCCACGGGCGGGTCACGATGGAGTGGATGTCGTCCAGCAGTCGGCGCGCCAGGTCCGGGTTCTGGAACTCTTCGATGTACTTCACTGCTGAACCTCCTGCGGCGCCTCGGCGCCACCGGTCGGGGACGTTCCGCCGGCCTCTGCCGCCAGTTCCCACGGATCTCCGAACTCCTCCTGGAGCAGACCGAGTTCGGCGAAGAGGCCGAGCGTCTTCCGCGCCGACTCCTCGTCGAGTCGCTGCAGGGCGAACCCCACATGGACGATGGCGTATTCACCGACCTGGAGGTCCGGCAGATATTCCAGACACACTTCCTTGACCACACCACCGAAGTCGACGGTGGCCATCCGGGTACCGTCGCGTTCCTCGATGTCCATCACTCTGCCGGGTACCGCCAGGCACATGGCTGCTCCTTGCTGTGGGGGCGTTGCCCGGCTCCGCCGGGCAGGACGTCAGTCGGCGGCGCTCATGTGCGCCGCTCCGGTGCGGGCGGCCACCATGAGCTGGCCGAGCGCCAGTCCGCCGTCGTTCGGGGGGACCTCCCGGTGGCGCAGGACGGTGAAGTCGTTCTCGCTCAGCGTCCTGGCGCACCAGGAGGAGAGAAGGGTGTTGGCGAACACGCCGCCGGTCAGGGCGACTTCGTGCAGGCCGTGCTGTTCGCGGGCCGAGGTGCACACCTGGAGCACAAGATCCGCGACGGCCCCGTGGAAGCGTGCGGCGACGAGCGTCGGTGCCGTGCCGGCGCGCACGTCGTCGACGACGGCTGCCAGTACCGGCGACGGGTCCATGATCAACCGCTGCCCGTCCGCTGCGCCCGCCGGGCGCAGCGCGAAGCCGTAACCGGGTCCGAGGTCCGCGGCGGCGCCGATCGCGGCGGCCTCCAGTTCGACGGCGGCCTGGGCTTCGTACCCGGCCCGGTGGCAGACGCCGGCCAACGAGGAGACGGCGTCGAACAGCCGGCCCATGCTGGAGGTGGGGACGCAGTTGAGGTTTCTCTCCAACTGCCGCAGCACCACGCGTCGTTCGTCCGGCGGACAGGCTGCCGTGCAGGGCAGATCCTCCGCCGCGCCGATGCCCGCCGCGTAAAGATGAGCGAGCGCTATGCGGTAGGGCCGGTGCACGGCGGCATCGCCGCCGGGCAGCGGAACGTACGAGAGGTGCGCGAAGCGGTGGTACGTCTCGTAGTCGGCCAGCATGATCTCGCCGCCCCACACCGCACCATCGTCCCCGTAACCGGTGCCGTCGAACGCGACGCCGATCACTCGGCGGCTGCCGTCCCTTCCGTGCTCGGCCATCGCGGCGGCGATGTGCGCGTGGTGGTGCTGTACGCGGACGACCGGCCGGCCGTCGGCCCGGCGCAGGGCCCACTGGCCGGTGCGATAGCGGGGATGCCGGTCGGTGGCCAGGATGCCGGGGCGCACTCCGGTGATGGTCTCCACGTGCCGTTCGGCGCGTTCGAAGGCGTGCTGGGTGGCGAGGTCGTCCATGTCGCCGACATGGGCGGACAGCCAGGCCCGGTGTTCCTCGGCGAGGCAGAAGGTGTTCTTCAGGTCGCCGCCGGTGGCGAGGGTCGCCGGTACCGGATGCGGCAGGGCGAGCGGCAGCGGGGCGTAGCCCCGTGAGCGCCGTACGATCAGCCGCTCCCCGTCGCAGACGCGCACGACGGAGTCGTCGCACGGCACATGGATCGGGCGGTCGTGCGTGAGCCAGGCGTCGGCGAGGTGGGCCAGTCGCTCCAGCGCCTCGTCGTCATCCGTGACGATCGGTTCACCGGCCACGTTGCCGCTGGTCATGACCAGAAGGCGCGGTCCCGGCGGGTCACCGGGCAGGCCCAGCAGGAGGTGGTGCAGCGGGGTGTACGGGAGCATGACCCCGAGGTCGGGGCTGCCCGGGGCGACCGCGTCGGACGGCCACGGGGCGCGGGGGCCCGGGCGGGCGTCGGTGCGGCGTCGCAGCAGGACGACGGGCCGGACAGCGCCGACGAGCAGGGCCCGCTCCTCGCCGCCCAGTTGCACGAGGTGCGCGATGTCGTCGATGCCCCGGGCCATCATGGCGAACGGCTTGTCGCCGCGGGCCTTGCGGCGGCGCAGCAGGGACACCGCCGCGGAGTTCTCGGCATCGCACGCGAGGTGGTAGCCGCCGAGTCCCTTGATCGCGAGGACAGCGCCGTCGGACAGCAGCCGACGGGCCTCCGCGACCGGGTCGCGTCCGGTTGCGGGCTGTGCCGGCAGTGCGCGGTCCGGCTGCCCGACGAGCAGTCGCAGCCGGGGGCCGCAGTCGGGACAGGCGACCGGCTGTGCGTGGAAGCGCCGGTCGGCGGGGTCGGCGTACTCGCTGGCGCAGTCGGCGCACATCGGGAAGCGGGCCATGGTCGTGTGTGCGCGGTCGTACGGCACTCCGGTGACGATGGTGAAGCGGGGCCCACAGTGCGTACAGGTGATGAAGGGGTGGCGGTGGCGCCGGTCTGCCGGATCGGCCAGTTCGGTGAGGCAGTCGGCACAGGTGGCCACGTCCGGGGAGACCAGTGTGCGGGCCGGTCCGCCGGTCCTGGAGTCCTCGATGCTGAAGCGGGATCCGCCGGCGGCGGGGACTTCCCTGTGGTCGACGGAGTCCACCAGGGCGAGCGGTGGGGCGTCCGCCGCGATCCGGTCGCAGAACAGGGCCACGGCGGCGGGGGCGCCCTCGACCTCGGCGACGACGCCTTCGGTGGTGTTGGTGACGTGTCCGGCCAGCCCGAGCCCGGTGGCGCGGGCGTACAGGTAGGGCCGGAAGCCCACGCCCTGCACGACGCCGCGGACCACGACACGCCTGCGTTGCACGGCTCCGGCGACGGCGGTCCCGGGCTGTGGGGTCGTCACGGGCGGTGCTGCGCCGCGGAGGCGGGTGCCGTCGTCACGACGAACGGCTCGTCCGGGTGCGCGTGGGCGTGCGGGCCGGTGTGCGGGTGATCATGGGTTCCGAGGTCCGGATGCGTGTGCGTATGCACGCCCGTATGCGTGTGGGTGTGGGTGTGCTGGCCTCCGTACGTGTGCTGGTGGGACGCGTGCTGCCGGGCCATCACCGGTGTGTGGACCGGGGCGCCTTCCCCGGCGGCCAGGGCCCGGTCGAGGAGCGTGCCCACCCCCTCACCCCGGCGGGCAGCGGTGAGCACCACGTCCACACCGGGGTTGACCTGCTGGACATGGG
Organism: Streptomyces sp. NPDC051020; assembly: GCF_040683105.1. Taxonomy (NCBI): domain Bacteria; kingdom Bacillati; phylum Actinomycetota; class Actinomycetes; order Kitasatosporales; family Streptomycetaceae; genus Streptomyces; species Streptomyces sp. NPDC051020. The sequence continues at coordinate 87,425 of NZ_JBFBCG010000014.1, forward strand.
CACGGAATGCGGCTTCGTCGAATCCGACGGCCTGTGCGATGTCGGTCTTGGTGACCACGACGAGCTGGGCCAGTCCGAACGCGGTGGGGTACTTCAGCGGCTTGTCCTCGCCTTCCGTCACGGAGGCGAGGACGACCCTGAGCGTCTCCCCGAGGTCGTACGAAGCGGGGCAGACCAGGTTGCCGACGTTCTCGACGAAGAGGATCCGGGTCCCGTCGGGCAGCCAGTCGTCGATGTGACGGCCCAGCATTCCGGCCTCCAGATGGCAGAGTCCGTCGGTCAGCACCTGCTTGACCGGGACTCCTGACCGGGCCAGGCGGACCGCGTCGTTCTCGGTGGCGAGGTCGGCGGTGAGCGCGGCGACCGGCACTCCCTTCTCCCGGGCCCGGCCGAGTTCGCGTTCCAGCAGTTCGGTCTTGCCGCTGCCGGGGCTGGAGAGCAGGTTGACGACGGTGGTGCCGCGCGCCGTGAGCGCGGCTCGCAGGCTGCGCGCGGTCGCTTCGTTCTTGGCGAGTACCGCCTGCTGCAGGTCGACTTCACGGCACATCGTTCAGCGCTCCTGGGAAATCGGTTCGCGGGTGTGTTCGTGTTCGGGTCCGTCCTGCCAGTGCACGCTGACGATCTGCAGCTCGCGCCCCGACAGGAGCTCGGCGGTCGGCTCGCCGCAGGCCGGACAGCACAGCCGGGGTGGCATGCCGACCGCCCACTCGTCCGCGCAGGGCTCGCACCGCGCGCGGGCCGCCACGGGTTCGACGACGAGTTCGGCGCCTTCCAGAACGGTCCCGGCGCAGGCGAGTCCGAAGCAGAAGGACAGAGCGTCGGGAACGACTCCGGCCAGTTCGCCGACCTGAAGCCGGACGGACCCGACCGAGGCGGCTCCGCCTGCCCGAGCCGCCTCCTCCACCTGGTCGACGACGGCCATGGCGATCGACATCTCATGCATTGCGTCTCCGTCCTGCCGTGCGTCATTACAGCGGCGGATGTCGGGGGCGGGCGGACCGGCTCGCCGGTACCCGTACGGCACATACACCATTCGGTGCAGCCAGGACCGGAACCGGGTGGCGGGCGCCGTCACATGCAGCGCATCCGCAGATAGCGCTTGACGTCGGGCAGGACCTGCGCGGCGACGGCGACGAGAACGGCGGCGGCCAGGCCGCAGATGAGGGTCTTCTTCATGGGGGTGGGCTCCTTCTGCTCAGTTCATGGCGGGACCGGCCGCCGTCCGCTGGGCGGCGGCCTCGTGGTCTTCTTCCTGTACGAGGTCCAGGACCATCCGTACGGCCTGTGGCACTGCTGCGGCCACGGGGGCGCTCAGTCCGATCCCTTCGTCGACGTTGTCGGGTTCGCAGCCGATGACGAGCGTGCGCCTCGGCGGTACGGCTCCGGTGCCCACGCACAGGGTGCCGAGCAGTGCCAGGACGGCGTCGGGGGACATCCGGTGGCCGTCGAGCAGTGCGTTCTGCGGCTCGACGGCGCCCGGTTCGTCGACCTCGATCAGGTACAGGGTGCCGGGGGCGCCGCCGCGCTCGGTGGCGTCGATCAGGACGAGCGTGTCGTATCCGTCGAGGAGCTGGTAGGCGAGGTGGACCCCCCGTACGCCAATGTCGGCCACCTCGAGGTGGTCCGGGAGGCGGCACGAGGACAGTGCGCGCACCGCCTCGACGCCGAAGCCGTCGTCGCCGAGGAAGATGTTCCCGATCCCGGCAACCAGGGTTCTCGGACGTTCCTGCGCGGGAGCGTTCACGCATCCCCCAGGGGGACGATCTCGTCCGGCTGGAAGTACAGGAAGCGCCCCTGCTCACGGCGGATGTCCGCGCCCGGGTCGCCTTCGACGGTGACTGCGAGGTGCACTCCGCCGTCGACGTCGTGGAGCACTGCTTCGACCTGTGCGCTGCGGCCCTTGAGGAACAGGTCCTGGGCGTCGGTGCGCCGCAGTCCCGGTCGCAGAAGGACGCGGCTGCCCACGCCCACGGACCGGCCGTCCACCAGGATCCGGTCCCGGGCCGGGTCGGCCGTGTCGTCGCTCGCGGGGTCCCACCACGGGGTGTCGGGGCGGAGCACGCCGCGGGCGTCGATGAGGTCGGCGTCGCCCGGGAGGGGGTCCTGGGCGGCGGGCGAGGACGGGTCGGGTCCGGTGATCTCGCGCAGGGCCCGCACCGCGCCGTGCAGCCGCTCCAGGACCTCGGGGGGCATCGAATCGGCCAGGTCGACGACCGCGGCCGCCCGGGCGTCGGTGCCGCGGGCCTCGCGCTTCTCCTGGTCGGTCAGGGCTGCCGTGCGCAGGGTGAGGATCTCGTCGATCTCGGTGGCGTCGTACAGCGCTCCGGGACTCTCGGGGGCGATGGCCGGATGGTCCTCCAGGATGATCGGGGACGACAGCACCAGGTCCGCGCGCCCGGGTTCCCCGGCGAGCACCGGCCAGGTGTGCAGGTTGCGGCAGGCCGCGACCGCGTCCTTCGCCCACTCGGGCGGGTCCGTCATCGACAGGAACGAGCCCGCGCTGATCCCCATCAGGATGTGGGCGGCGACCAGCGACCGTGGGAGCGCGGCGTCCCGGTCGGCCTCGGCGGAGTCGGGCGTCCAGGTGTTGGTGTTCTCGACCACGGCGGTGAGCCGCACGACCCGGTAGGGTCCGTCGAGTTCGCGGGCGGACAGCCGCACCACGCCGCTGATCACCTCGCAGCGACGAACCAGGCGTCCCACCGTCCGCCCGTCCGCGTCCAGGACGGGTTCCGTCTCCTCGCGGGCGGGCCTGGTGAAGGGCACAGTGACACCGTCCCCGGCCAGTTCGGCGACGTCCACGACCACTTCGACGCGTTCCTCGGCGCCCTCGTCCCAGGGGACCAGCACCCGGTCGGCGAGCTCGAGTTCAGCCACGTCCTCGAACGTGCCGTCGTCGCGGGCCTGTTGCACCGTGCGCCGCTGGGCGTGCAGAAACCGTGCTTCGACGGCGAGCGTCGCGCCGGGCTTCGGCTCCATCAGGCACTCGGTGTGCTGGAAGTCGTGCTCCTCGCGGTCCGCGCCCCAGCCGGGGGGCACGAGCACCCCGAACTGCCAGCGGAGCCGGTTCTTGGCTGCGGAGGCCCGGTACGGGTAGAGCACATAGCCCTCGAAGAGGACGGTGTCGGCCACTTGCCGTGCGGTGGCGAACCGGGACTCCAGTGCGGGCGTGAGGAGGGATGAGGTCACGGCGCCGTCCTCTCGGTGACGCGGGGCAGTACGGCCCGGTGCACCGGGCGCTCAGGGGACCGCGCGGGTGGAGTACCTGCGGCTCCGGCCAGGTCGATCAGGGCCTGGACGGTCGCCTCCCAGGACGGCAGGGCCTGCCGCGAGCGGAATGCGAGCAGCGCGTTCATGGTGTCGCGCGGCAGCCGGATCCAGCCGCAGCCCGGGAAGTGCTGCTCGATCATGTCCTTCCACACCGCCACCGGCATCCGGAAGGGCGCCTCGCGGTCCCAGGGAATCGGCTCGACGTGGAAGCCGCCGTCCCCGGTGAAGGCGGTGCCGGAGAAGAGCAGGAGGAGCGGCACCTCACCGTCCTGGAGCGCGTCGAAGTACCGGGTCGCGGCGATGTCCAGGTCGTAGGTGCAGGGCACGACGAGGTCCACCTCGGTTTCCGTGGTGAAGGACGGAACCGTGAGGGAGACCTGGGCGAACTGCAGCGGCTGGAGCGTGTTTCCCCAGCGTGAGCGGTCGCCGAAGAGGTCGTGCAGTCCGTCCGCCTCGCCCTGCTCGTAGCCCCGCCGGGCCGGTTCGATACGGATCTGGCAGCGCAGCGCGAGGGCGTGCACCCGGGCTTCTGGGGACGCGGTGATGCGCAGCCGGAAGACCAGCGTGGGGCCCGCCGCGTACGGGTCGGCGCGGACTCCGGCGCAGGTGAAGGCGAATTCCGTCACTGCGGGTGCCCCTTCTCCTGGGTCCGGGCGCGTCCCTCGACGTGCGCGAAGAACGCCTGGAGATCGGCTCTCGCCTCGGCGCCGCCGTCGAAGCCCTGCCACAGCACGCGCATGCGTCCCACCAGCTCGTAACAGATGTCGATCGGTACGAGGTAGCACTCGGCCCGGCCCTCCGTGCGACGCATCAGCAGTGCCTCGACGTCGGGTTCGAGGAGGGCGGCGAGGCGGCTGGCGTCGAGCACGGTCTGCCAGGCCTCCGGGTCGAGTTCGCTCTCGGTCGCTCCGGCCGGGCTCGGGTAGAGCGCGACCAGCCGGTCCAGCGCCGCGTTGCGGAAGAAGAACGCGACGCCGACCGGGATCTGCAGCAGCTCCCACGCACCGTCGTCGAGACGGTGCTCCGCATCGGACAGATAGCGGTCCGGGACCGTTCTGAAGCGTCCGTGGGCTGCGCCGGGCCGCTCGAACAGCAGGGCGCACGGGGTGCACGCACAGGCCAGCGCGCGCTTCTCGGTGTCCACGAGATGCCGGTGACCGCCCTCGGTCACGGGCACGCCGCACAGCTCGCACCGTTCCTGCAGGGGTTCCGGCGGCCCGGCGAATCTGCGCAGGCCTCGGGCACGGGCAGCGGGCGCCGGGCGACGCTCGGCCCTGGTCGGGGGGGCGTTCACGGTGCCGTCGCGGCAACGGTCGTGCCGGCTCCGGCAGTTCCGGCCGGCGGGCGGGTGCCGATCTGGAGCAGGGGTGGCTCCCGGTCGACGGTCACCGGCTCCATCACCACCTGCTCCACTTCCGGTACGAAGCAGGCCAGCGCGTCCTCGACGCTGCGCTGCGTCGCCGCACCCGTGCTCGGGCAGCCGCAGCCACCGCCGTCACCGCCCCCGGCCGAGGAGCGCAGCCGCAGGATGCCGGTCTCCTCGTCGAAGCCGACGACCTCGACGGGGTCGGGTACGGAGTCCAGGGCGCGCGCGATGCGCTTGCCGATGTCCTCCGGGTGCAGATCGTGCAGGGCCAGCAGGCTCGACACGAGTTCGTCGTCGAGCAGCGCGGCGAGCGGACCGTCGTCGGTTCCGCGGTCCGCAGAAGTGCCGAGGCGGCCGACGATCCGGGCCAGGCCGGCGCCGTAGAAGTCCATCAGGACCCGCACCAACTCCTCTGCTGCTGCGCACACTTCCTGGTCGCCGGTGGCGGTCAGGCGGTCGAGCAGGTCGTCGACCCGCTGCCCGGCCGCCACGGCGTCGAGGGCCCTCGGCGGTGCGACGGCCATCGCTGCGGCGCTCATCCGGCCAGTCCGCTCAGCCCGGTGGGGACGTGCATCTGCTTGACGGCCTTGCCATCGCCCACGTACATGTGGACGCCGCACGGCAGGCAGGGGTCGAAGCTGCGGATGGTCCGCATGATGTCGATGCCCTTGAAGTTCTCCGGGGTGTTCTCCTCGAAGATCGGTGTGTTCTGCACCGCGTCCTCGTAGGGGCCGGGGGTGCCGAAGGTGTCCCGCGTGCTGGCGTTCCACGGGGTGGGCGGGTAGGGGTGATAGTTGGCGATCTTGCCGTCCCTGATCACCATGTGATGAGAGAGCAATCCGCGTACGGCCTCCGTGAAGCCGACACCGATGCTCTCGTCCGGCACGTCGAACTTCTCCCAGGTCTGGGTGCGTCCGGCACGGACCTCCTCGAGCCCCTGCTCGGCACAGTGCAGCGCGATCGCGGCGGCGTACGCCTGGAAGTAGGTGCGGGCGCGGTTGCGTTCCAGCGCGTTGCTCCACTTCGGGATCTTCCACTCGAAGGTGGTCTCAGGCTTGGTCATCGTGCGCGGCAGGTTGATGACGACACTGTGACCGGTGGCCTTGACATAGCCGACATCGACGAGCCCGGACAGCGCGGTGGACCAGAGGCGGGCGAGGGGGCCGCCACCGGTGTCCAGGGGCAGATGGTCCTTGCCGTCGAACCAGCGGGGCGACATCACCCAGCTGTACTTGTCGTCGAAGCTCCGCTTCTGCGGGGCGGGGATCGTGTGCTGGTTCCACGGGTGGCGGGGGTCCACCGGGTTGCCCAGCGGGTCGTGGGTGACGAACTGCTCCTTGCCCTCCCAGTCGTCGTAGTACGAACTGCCGAGCAGGATCCGGATGCCGAGGTTGATCTCGGTGAGGTCGTTGGTGACCAGCTTGCCGTCCACGATCACGCCGGGGGTGACGAACATCTTCCGTCCCCAGTCGGTCATGTTGGCGTACGTGAAGTCGCAGTGTTCGGGGTCGTTGAGCGCTCCCCAGCAACCGAGCAGCACCCGCCGGCGGCCGACCTCCTCGTACCCGGGCAGCGCCTCGTAGAAGAAGTCGAACAGGTCGTCGTGCAGGGGAACGACCCGCTTCATGAACTCCACGTACCGCATGAGGCGGCTGAGGTAGTCCGTGAAGAGCTGGACGGACGCGACCGTTCCGACGCCGCCCGGGTAGAGCGTGGAGGGGTGCACATGGCGCCCTTCCATCAGGCAGAACATCTCCCGCGTGTAGCGGCTCACTTGAAGAGCCTCGCGGTAGAACTCTCCCTCGATGGGGTTGAGGGAGCGCATGATGTCGGCGATCGTGCGGTAGCCGTGCTCCCCGGCGTGCGGCGCCTCGGTGCGCTCGGCGAGCTCCAGGACTCCGGGGTTGGTCTCGCGGACCATCTTCTCGCAGAAGTCGACCCCTACCAGGTTCTCCTGGAAGATGTTGTGGTCGAACATGTACTCCGCCGACTCACCCAGGTTGATGATCCACTCACCGAGGTTCGGCGGCTTCACCCCGTAGGCCATGTTCTGCGTGTACACGGAACATGTGGCGTGGTTGTCGCCGCAGATCCCGCAGATGCGGCTGGTGATGAAGTGGGCGTCACGGGGGTCCTTGCCCCGCATGAAGACGCTGTAGCCACGGAAGACCGACGAGGTGCTGTAGCACTCCGCGACCTGCTTCTGCTTGAAGTCGATCTTCGTGTGGATGCCGAGACTGCCTACGATCCGGGTGATCGGATCCCAGGCCATCTCGACGAGGCCACTGCCGTCGCCGGCCGCCTTCGTCGTGGGTGCCATTGTGTGTGCCATGACCCTTCTGGGGAGTGGGAGTTGATGGAGGAGGGAGCGGGCGGAATCGGGACGTTCACCGATCGCGGGGTACGGGGCACCCGGTGGACGCCGCGCCCGTCACCGGGGCGATCGGTATCCGGTGGTCAGCTTGGAGCCCTTGTGACGCCACCTCGGTTCCTTGTCCACGGTCTTCGCCGTGATCGACCGGAGCCTGCGGACCACCGCCCCGTACGCTCCGCTGGCGGCACTGGAGACCTTGCCGCCGGGCGGTTCGTCCATGAACGGCATGAACTTGTCGGGGAATCCGGGCATGGTGCAGGCGATACAGATGCCGCCGACGTTCGGGCAGCCGCCGATGCCGTTCATCCAGCCGCGCTTGGGTACGTTGCACTTGACGACGGGACCCCAGCAGCCAAGCTTGACCAGGCATTGGGGCGAGTCGTACGTGGTGGCGAACTGGCCCTGCTCGTAGTAGCCGGCCCGGTCGCACCCCTCGTGCACGGTGGCTCCGAAGAGCCAGGTCGGGCGCAGCTTGTCGTCCAGCGGAATCATCGGCGCGGATCCCACCGCCTGGTAGAGCAGGTAGGTGAGGGTCTCCGAGAAGTTGTCCGGTTGGATCGGGCAGCCGGGCACGCACACGATCGGGATGCCGGCCTTCGAGGTCCAGTCCCAGCCCAGGTAGTCGGGTACGCCCATGGCACCGGTCGGGTTGCCGGCCATCGCATGGATGCCGCCGTAGGTGGCGCAGGTGCCGATGGCGACGACCGCCAGGGCCTTGGGCGCCAGCCGGTCGATCCACTCACTGGTGGTGATCGGCTGGCCGGTCTCGGGGTTGTCGCCGAAGCCGCACCAGTAACCCTCCTGCTTGATCGACTCGTTGGGGATGGATCCCTCGATGACCAGCACGAAGGGGTCGATCTCGCCGCGTTCGCCCTTGAAGAACCATTCGATGAAGGTGTCCGCACCGCCTACCGGACCGCTGTCGAAGTCGATCAGGGGCCAGTGGACCTGGATCTTGGGCAGGCCGGGCAGCACACCGAGCACGATCTCCTCGATGCTGGGCTGCATTGCCGCGGTCAGCGACACCGAGTCGCCGTCACAGCTCAGCCCCGCATTGATCCAGAGGATGTGGATCGGGGACTCCTCGTCGGCGGCCGCACCTTCTGCCTGGGCGCCGACCGTGTTGGCTGTTGCTGCACCCATGGGGATGCCTCCTTGGAGAGCTATGCAATGAATGCCCGCGTTTCGGCGTTCATGTCCAGCTAACAGTCCGCCGGCCCGGGTGCTACGGCGAGCGCGGCCGTTGCGGTGACATTGCGGCCCCGGCCGGCGGAAGGATCCGCCGTGCGCGTGCCGGGAACGCCGGTGCCGAGGTGGTGCGGAGTCCGGGCCGGGGGTTCCTTGCGCACGAAGGCGCGGCGCAGCGAGTGGTAGGGCGCGTCCGGATCGAAGAAGATGGACCGCATCACGGCCAGTTCCTCCTGCCGGTGGACGGCCAGCGGCTTGACCGCCTCCTGACGCTCCAGCGCCGGCTTCTTCTGGGCGATCCGGGCCTGTACGTCCGTCGACGAGGCCAGCCGGACGGCCAGTCGGAGGGTCTCGCCCGGGAAGTCCTGGGGCGGGCAGGCGACCATCCGGTCCACCAGGCCGAGCCGTTCGGCGGCTTCGGCGCCGAGCGGCAGCGCTTCATGGACGAGCCGTTCGGCGACCTCGGGGCCCACTCGGTGCGGCAGAGTGCGGGTCCAGTACTCCGAGCCGGACAGCCCCATCAGCCGGTAGTGCGGATTCAGGACCGATCCCTTGCGGCACCAGACCTCGTCGGCGGCCAGGGCGAACATCGCTCCGCCGGCTGCGGCGTTGCCGCCCACGGCGGCGATCACCAGCCGGTCTGTGGTGGTCAGCACGGCCTGCACCAGGTCGTTCATGGCGTTGATGTTGGCCCAGGACTCCTCGGCGGGGTCGGCCGCCGCCTCGATGACGCCCAGGTGGATGCCGTTGGAGAAGAAGTCCCGGCCGCTGCCCAGCACCAAGACCGAGGTGGGCCGGGAGCAGGCGGTCCGGTAGGCGCCCAGGAGGCGCGTGCAGTGTGTGGTGCTCATCGCGCCGCCGGGGAACGAGAACGTGAGATGTCCGACGGCGCCGGTCTCCTCGTAGCGGATGTCGGTCCAGGTTCCGCGGCGCCCGGGGGCGTCCGGCGGGACCGGGTCCTCGGGCAGCGGAGGCAATCGGTCGCCGAGCGCCAGGACAGCGGGGAGTTTGAGTGGGGCGGGCTCTCCCGGCCGACGCCTGGCCCGCAGCTCCGGGATCCATACGGCGCCGTCGGGCGTCGCCCGGCAGACGGCACCGGCCCGCGTGGCGAGCAGCTCTCCGGGGCGGCCGCGCAGCCGGTCCTCGGGGTGTCCCCCGTGCAGGAACCACTCTTCGCCGAGCAGTTCGTCCAGTACACCGGGGTGCGAGTCGGCTGCGCGCAGCTTGCGCAGCACGGTCTCCGTGGAGTCGGACCGCCAGTCGATCCGCCGGAGTTCCTGTCGGAAGTACGGTCGGGTGCCGCCCGTGGCCCGTGTGCCGTCCTGGGGCCGGGGCCTGTACGTCCCCGAGGCGAACCGGTCGACGGCGAGCAGCACGGCCGTGAGCGCCGCGTCGGAGACCTCGTTGCGGTACAGGTCGCTCTTGCCGACCGGTGGTACGGAGAACCCGACCGATGCCCAGACGTCTCCGGCGTCCATCTCCTCGTCGGCCTGCAGAACCGTCACACCCCAGCGGGTGACGCCCTCATGGATCGCCCAGTCGAGCGAGGACGGACCGCGGTTGCCGACAGGTCCCGGGTGGACGATGAGGCACGTGTGCACCGACCACACATCCCGCGGGATGGCCGTCCTGAGCATCGGAGCCACAATCAGTTCGGGGGCGAACCGCCGGACCGCGTCCCGCAGATGGCCGTCGGAGAGCGCGAGTTCGACCGCCACGCTGTGGCCGCGGTCCCGCAGCTCGGCGTGGACGCGCTGAGTGAGGCTGTTGAACGCGCTCGCGACGAGCAGGATGTGCACGGCGGACTCCCAGCGGTTCTGCGGCTCCCGGCCGGAGCAGGTCCGGCCGGCTGCAAGCCTCGGACACGGGGAACGGGCTCTGTGGGCACCGGGGCGGCGGAGTCACTCGAAAGGGAACGTCCTGCGGCCACTCGACGGCCGGAATACGGGCCGTGGGAGCGACAGCGCATCGGGGCCGGCCCGCTCGGCCCGTCGGCTCAGGTCTCGTCGGCGCCCTTTCGCTGCCCCCTGGCCCGCTTTTTGACCACCGCGGCGGCTGCGGCGGCGCTGCCCGCGAAGGCGAGCGCGACCATCCACGGCTGGTTGAACACGTACCAGGTGGCATGGTCGAGGGAGTAACGGCCGGGGCCGGTCAGTCCGATCGCCGCGGCAGTGAAACCGAGGAACGCCGGGTACTCGTACCCGCCGCGATGCGCGAAGAAGCCCGCGGGCGCGTGCACGGCGACGGCGCCCGCCATGGCGCCCGCGGCCGCCGCGCCGGCGGCGGGGGTGGCGAGGCCGAGAACCAGCAGGGCACCGCTGCCCGCCTCACCGAGTCCGGCGGCCACGGCGCTGTGCTTGGGCGGGTGGAAGCCCATGGCCTCCATGCTCGCGGTGGTTCCTTCGATGCCCCCGCCGCCGAACCAGCCGAACAGCTTCTGGGTGCCGTGCGCGGCCAGGACCGCGCCGGTGCCGACGCGCAGGACAAGAAGGCCGAGGTCACGCCGGTTGACGCAGGTCATGGGGGAGCTCCGCGGGGTAGTGGCTGTAATCCGGGTTATGGATCCACTCTCCGCGCCTCGACGGGTGGACGTACCTCGCTACTACTCCGTCCGGGGGATGGTGTCGGGTGGTCGGCCCGGTGCGACGAACGCCATTATGCAACTTGTTGCATAATGGCGTTCCGGTGGTCTACAACTGGCGCAACGACACTGCGCGAGGAGCCGCCGGATGACCCCGTACCCGAATCTGCTGAGCCCGCTCGACCTCGGGTTCACCACCCTTCCCAACCGGGTGCTGATGGGGTCGATGCATGTCGGACTGGAAGAGGCCGAGCGCGGCTTCGAGCGGATGGCGGCGTTCTACGCCGCCCGCGCCCGCGGCGGAGTCGGGCTCATGGTCACCGGGGGCATCGCGCCGAACGACCGAGCCCGCCCCTATCCCGGCGGCGCCAAGCTCACCACCGAGGCGGAGGCCGATCAGCACACCCAGGTCACCGCCGCCGTGCATGCGGCGGGCGGCCGGATCGCGATGCAGATCCTCCACTTCGGCCGGTACGCGCACCATCCGGATCTGGTGGCGCCGAGCGCGATCCAGGCCCCGATCAGCCCCTTCACCCCGCACGCTCTGACGGACGACGAGGTCGAGGAGACCATCGAGGACTTCGTGCGGACCGCCGAGCTGGCACGGCAGGCAGGCTACGACGGTGTCGAGATCATGGGCTCCGAGGGCTATCTGATCAATGAGTTCATCGCAGCCGGGACCAACCACCGCACCGACCGCTGGGGCGGCTCGTACGAGAACCGCATTCGGTTCCCCGTGGAGATCGTGCGCCGGGTCCGCGAGCGGGTCGGCAGCGACTTCATCCTGATCTACCGGCTCTCGATGCTGGACCTGGTGCCCGGCGGCTCCTCGCTGGAGGAGGTCGTGCAGTTCGCCCGGGAGATCGAGGCGGCCGGGGCCACGATCATCAACACCGGAATCGGCTGGCACGAGGCCCGCATCCCCACCATCGCGACGTCCGTGCCACGCGGTGCGTACACCTGGGTCACCGAGAAGGTGCGCGGGGCCGTCTCCGTACCGCTGGTGACCAGCAACCGGATCAACACCCCCGAGGTCGCCGAGGAGATCCTCGCCTCAGGGCGGGCCGACATGGTGTCCATGGCCCGGCCGTTCCTCGCCGACCCGGACTTCGTCGCCAAGGCCGGCGCGGGGCGTGCCGACGCGATCAACACCTGCATCGGCTGCAACCAGGCGTGCCTCGACCACACGTTCAGCGGAAAGATCACCTCCTGCCTGGTCAATCCGCGCGCCTGCCACGAGACCGAACTCACGTTGTCGCCGACCCGGACCCGTAAGCGCGTCGCGGTCGTCGGCGCGGGTCCCGCCGGACTCGCGTGCGCCGTGTCGGCGTCCGAGCGCGGGCACGAGGTGACGCTGTTCGACGCGGCCGACGAGATCGGCGGCCAGCTGAATGTGGCGCGCCGGATCCCCGGCAAGGAGGAGTTCGACGAGACGCTGCGCTACTTCCGCACCCGGCTCGCGGAGCAGCAGGTCGAGCTCCGGCTCGGGACGAAGGCGACGCCGGACACGCTCGACGGCTTCGACGAGATCGTCCTCGCCACCGGCGTGACACCCCGCTCCCCCGCGATCCCGGGCCTGGACCACCCCAGCGTGGTCGGTTACCTCGACGTCCTGCGCGACGGGGCGCCTGTCGGACAGCGGGTCGCGATCATCGGTGCGGGCGGGATCGGCTTCGACGTCGCCGAATTCCTGACGGACTGCGGCGATTCGGCGAGCCAGGACCCGGAGGTGTTCTTCCGCCACTGGGGGGTCGACACCGCGTACCGGGAGCGTGGCGGTCTGCGCCTCCCCGAGCGCCCGAAGCCGCCGCGCACCGTGCATCTTCTGCAGCGCAGGACGAGCAAGGTGGGCGCGGGGCTGGGCAGGACGACCGGCTGGATCCACCGCACGGAGCTGCGGCACCGAGGCGTCACGATGATCGCGGGCGCCACGTACGACCGCATCGACGACGACGGTCTGCACCTGACGGTCGACGGCGAGCAGCACCTCCTACCGGTGGACACGGTGGTGCTCTGCGCCGGTCAGGAGCCACGCCGCGAACTGTACGAGGAGCTGATCGCCGCGGGCCGTACGCCGCATCTGATCGGCGGCGCCGATGTGGCCGCCGAACTGGATGCCAAGCGGGCCATCCGCCAGGGAACGGAGCTCGCGGCAGCCCTGTGACGCCCGGGCCGTCCCTAGGATGCTCTCCATGTCACTCCCGCACGCGATCCTCACCGCCCTGCTCGAAAAGCCGTCGTCGGGGCTGGAGCTGACCCGCAGGTTCGACCGGTCGATCGGCTACTTCTGGTCGTCCACGCACCAGCAGATCTATCGGGAGCTGGGAAAGCTGGAGCAGGCCGGGCAGATCCGGGCCCTGCCGTCGGCACAGCCGGCCCGTGGGCAGAAGAAGGAGTACGAGGTCCTGCCCGCCGGCCGCGCGGCACTGTCCGCATGGGTGGCGCTCCGGGAGGACCCGAAGCAGATCCGCGATCCGCTGCTGCTGCGGATGCGCGCGGCGGCGGTGGTCGGCGCACCGGGCCTGGACGCGGAACTACGCCGCCACCTGGAGCTGCACCGGAAGCAGCTGGCCGAGTATCTGGCGATCGAGGAGCGGGACTTCCCGCCGGAGCGGAACTCGGAGGAGGACCGGCTGCGGCATCTCGTACTCCGCGGCGGCATCGATCTGGAGAACTTCTGGATCGGCTGGCTGACCCGCGCTCTGGACGGGATCCCGGCCACCGGGCCGGGCCCGTCGGCGGGGTAGGGGTCTCCCCCATGTCCGTAGGGTCACGGGGAGACCGAGGAGGAACCAGCCACCGGATGCCCCGGCATCGGCCTTATGACCCGCCGACCGGCGTCCTGCCGAGTTCCGGTCGCAGCGTCAGCTGGTCCGTCGTCCGGGGGCTGCCGATCACGACCCGCGATGGCACACTCGGCGCCGGCTCCGCCTCGACCCTGGCCCGGTACGCAGACGGCGTCGCCTCGTCCTGCGCCCGGCTGAGCAGAATGACTCCCCGCACCGCCGCCGCCGACCCCAGCAGCGCCGCAACCAGCGCGATCGTCCCGCCCTGGAGGCGTTCGCCGAGCAGCGCCACACCTATCACCGCGGCGGCAACGGGATTGGCGAGGGTCAGGACCGCGAGCGGCGCACCGAGACCACCCTGGTAGGCGGTCTGCGAGAGCAGCAGACCCCCCATCGCGAAGGCCGAGACGAGCAGCGCCACTGTCACCAGGCGCCAGCTGAACCACGGGCCCGTGTGGCCCGTGACCGCCACCGTCACTGTCTGGGTGAGCGCCGAGGCGACGCCCGACGTGATGCCGGATGCCGCAGCGTGCCTGAGTCCGGGGCGGGCCCCCGGCCGGCTGAGTCCGGCGACGACCGCCATGGTCGCCGAACCGACCGCGAGCGCCTCGACCAGGCTCAGCGTCTCGCGCGGTGCGGAGCCGCCCGCCGTCAGCAGGAGGGCGCCCAGGCCGAGCAGGGTGAGGATCGTGCCGCGCCATTCGGTCCCGGTCACCCGGCGCCCGGCGGTGCGCGCACCCAGGGGTACGGCGGCGACCAGCGTCAGCGCGCCGAGCGGCTGGACGAGGGTGAGGGGCCCGTACTTCAGCGCCGCGACATGCAGCAGCGCGCCACCGGCGTTGAGTCCGACCGCCGACCACCACGCCCCGCGCCCGAGCATCCGGAGCACTCCGGTGCCCGGATCGGTGCGTCCGGCGAGCCGGGCCTGAGCCACCGCCGCCGAGGCGTACGCGGCGGCGGAGACCAGGGAGAGGACGACGGCGATCAGTGTGGCGTTCATGGCCGGCCCTCGGACGAGGCGTACGCCCGGGAGGCGGCCTGGTCGGGAACACGGGACAACGGCGGCGCGGTACGGGCGGGCGCGGGCTTGCCCCCTGCGCCGGAAGGCCACGGCAGATGCCCTCGGTCCGACTCCGTCGGCTGGAGCCGCAGCACCGCGAGCGCCACGGCGAGCAGCGCGCTGACGACGATCGAGTCGAGCCAGTAGTGGTTGGCGGTGCCGACTATCACCAGCAGGGTGACGAGCGGGTGCAGCAGCCACAGCCAGCGCCACCGCGAACGCGTCGCGACGATCAGTCCGACGGCGACCATCAGCGCCCAGCCGAAGTGCAGCGAGGGCATAGCGGCGAACTGGTTCGCCATCGAGTCGGTCTCCGGAATGTCTGCGTACACCGTCGGCCCGTACACCTGGCCGGTGTCGACAAGTCCGGCGGCGTCCAGCATCCGCGGCGGGGCGAGCGGGAACAGCAGGTGGAGTGCGAGAGCGGCACCGGTGAGCGCGGCGAGGATCCGGCGCGACCAGACGTAATGGCGGGGGCGACGCCAGTACAGCCAGGCCAGGAAGAGCAGCGTGGCCGGGAAGTGCACGGTCGCGTAGTAGGTGTTCGCAAGGCGGACCAGCGTCTCGCTGTGCAGCAGCGCGCCCTGCACGGCGCCCTCGCTCGGCAGATGCGCCGCACGTTCGAAGTCCCAGACGTGTCCGGCGTTTCGGTACGCCTCCTCGACGTGACCGTTCGCGGCCTGCCGGCCGAACTTGTAGACCACGAAGAGCCCTACGACAAGAAGGAGCTCGCGGACGAGGGGCGGTCGGGCAGAAGTGTCCGGCTCCCGATCTGCGGGCTCGCTACGGGCGTACATCACCCGGTGCCCCTTTGCTGACGAAGCGGTGTTACGGCGGCATGGTCCAGTCCCTGCCAAATCGATACGACAGTGTACCGATACGCGTACGTATCGGTACACGTGCGTTTCGGTACACTGGCGTATCGGAAGACCTCGCCGCAGAGCCGCAGAGAGGGAAAGCACATGTCGTCGCACGATTCCGTGCCGAAACAGGCCCACACTTCTCGGCGCTCGAAGATCACACCGGAGCGGGCGCAGGAGTTCTACACGGCCGTGCTCGACCTGCTCAGGGAGAGCGGCTACGAATCGCTCACCATGGAGGGGGTCGCCTCCCGCACCCGGTGCGGGAAGTCGACGCTCTACCGGCAGTGGGGCTCCAAGCCCGAGCTGGTCGTCGCGGCGCTGCGCAGCACCCGGCGGATGCTGCTCTCGCACATCGACACGGGCTCGCTCGCCGGCGACCTGCGCGAGGCGGCCCAGGCCATCGGCGCGGGCTCCGGACGGGACACCCCGCTGATGCACGCACTCAGCCATGCCGCACTGCAGAGCCCGGAGCTGCTCTACGCGCTGCGCGAGGCGCTGATCCTGCCGGAACTCACAGCGATCGACGCCATGGTCCAGAGGGCCAAGGAACGTGGCGAGATCCCCAGGGACAACCCCGCGGCGGAGTTCGTCTCCGCGCAACTGCTGGGTGTGATGCGGGCCAGGCCGCTACTGGAGGCGAAGATCGCGGATGAGGCATATCTCACCCGCTTCGTGGAGAGCGCCATCTTCCCCGCACTGGGACTGGACCCGGCCGATACCGGGCCCTGATGAACGTGGGCCGTCGTCCGAGCGGAAGACGAGGGCTCGCCTGCGCCGCACCGTGGGGACGGGGGTGGCGCACCGTCCGGCCGGCCGGTGACTTCTTCGGGAGTCACCGGCCGCCCGTGCTCCCGGGACTCCGACCGACTAGCCCACCAAACAAACGATTGGTAGATTCATTTCGGCGACGAGTTCGGCACCAGCGAGGGCGGACCATGGACATCAGCAGTCCCATCGACTTCACCGGGCGAACGGCGATCGTCACCGGTGGCACGAAGGGCATCGGCGCCGCAATCGCCGAGGCGTTCCTCTCCGCGGGCGCGGAGGTGCTGGTCTGCGGGCGCAATGAACCGTCGGAACTCCCGGCGGCCGGGGGGCGGACCGCTCGCTTCCGGTCGGTCGATGTCCGTGATCCGGCGGCGTCCGCCGCACTCGTCGGCGCCGCGGTGGAGCGGTACGGACGGCTGGATGTGCTCGTCAACAATGCGGGCGGCTCCCCCGACGCCGCCGCGGCGACCGTGTCGCCACGGTTCGTCGACAAAGTCGTCGCGCTGAATCTGCTGGCGCCGTTCTATGTGGCGCAGGCGGCGAACCGGGTCATGCAGCGACAGGACGGCGGCGGCTCGGTGATCAACATCGGCAGTGTCTCCGCACACACCCCGCAGCCGGGGACCGCCGCCTACTCGGCGGCGAAGGCGGGACTACTGGCACTGACCCGGGCGCTGGCCCTGGAATGGGCGCCGAAGGTGCGCGTCAACCACATCACGACCGGACTGATCCGCACCGAGAGCGCGGCGTCGGTGTACGGCGAGGACGGAGGTGCGGCGGTGGCGGATGTCATCCCGATGCGACGGATGGCGGTGCCGGACGATGTCGCGCGCGCCTGTCTGTACCTGGCCGGAGACCTCGCGGCATATGTCAACGGCGCCGATCTGGCGGTGCACGGCGGCGGAGAGGTGCCGGCCCGGTTCCTGGCCGCGAAGGGCCGATAGCGGGACGGGTTCAGGGGAGGCCCCCGACCTGGTCGCCCGCGGCGGCGCGCCTGCGCCAGCCGCAGATCACCACAGTGAAAGCACACGGCTACCGCCTGGAGACCGACGGTGCCGGTCACGATCACGGCGGAGCATGAGCCCACCAGATTCGTCTACAGTCCTGTAGACGAAAGTGCTGCGACCGGGCTGCGGGCCCCCGACGAAGGACTCGACTGCCGTGACGGAACTTCTGCAACGCCGCGTCCTGGTCGTCGAGGACGACCACGGGCTGCGCGATGTACTCGCCCGCGGACTGCGCGAGGAGAACTTCGCCGTCGTGACCGCCGCCAACGGAGCCGGCGCCTTGCGCACCCTCGACGACCGAGTGGATGCCGTCGTCCTCGACATCGGGCTGCCCGACTCGGACGGCCGGGACGTGTGCCAGGCCATGCGTTCGGCGGGGCTCCAGGCCCCGGTGGTCTTCCTCACCGCGCACGACACGCTCACCGACCGGCTCTCGGGCTTCTCGGCAGGCGGCGACGACTACCTCGCCAAACCCTTCCACCTGGCCGAACTCGCCGCCCGGATCCGCGCGGCACTGCGCCGCGCCGGACCGGACCCCGTGGTCGAGCTGGCGGAGCTGCGGCTCGATCCCGTACGCCACCTCCTGGAGGTGCGCGGCAAGCCGGTGGCGCTCACCCCCACCGAGTTCCGCCTGCTGGCCGCGCTGATGGCGGCGCCCGGAACCACCGTACGCAGACGGGAACTGCTGCGCGCGGCCTGGCCCGACGGGGCGCACGTCAGCGACAACACGCTCGACCAGTACGTGACCCGGCTGCGCCGGAAGCTGCGCGAGGCGGACAGCCCGCAGGAGATCAGTACCGTACGTGGCGTCGGGTACCGACTGATATGAGACGATTCCGCGTCATCGGACGACTCCGCGCCGCACTGCCCCGCACCCTGCGGGGCCGCCTCGCCCTGCTCGCCCTGGCCTCCGCCACTGCCTGGGTCGCCGCGCTCACCGTCGCGTTCAACATAGTTCTCGCCGGACGACTCAGCAGCCAGGCCGACGAGCTGCTGCAGACCCGTGCTGCGGCGGTGGCCGCCACCATCGAGGCACGCCCGGACGGTGGGATCGTCGTCCACGAACCGGCTGACGACCGGGCCCTGGATGTCGGCACGTGGATCTACCGCGGCAGCACGGCCGTCGAACGGCCGAGCGCGCCCGCCGCGCTCCAGCGGGAGGCGGACGGGCTCACCGGCCAGGGCATCAAATACCAGGAGTCGGGCGGCAGGAACGCCTCCCGGCTGTACGCCCTGCCGGTGCGCGCCGGCAACCGGCAGACCGGCACCGTCGTCGTCGCCGTCTCCCTCGACCCGTACCGCAGCACCGCCCGTGTCGCCCTCGCCGGTTCCGTGATCCTCGGGCTGCTGCTCCTGGCCGGGGTGTATCTGCTGACCCGCACCATCGTCGAGCGGGCCCTGCGCCCGGTCGCCGAGATGAGCACCCGGGCGGCCCGCTGGAGTGAGCTCGGCGCCGCGGAACGCTTCGGCACCAGCCACCGCCCGGACGAGCTCGCCTCGCTCGCCACCAACCTCGACGAACTCCTGGACCGGCTGGCCGCCGTACTGCGCCACGAACAGCTGCAGACCGCCGCGCTCTCGCACGAGCTGCGCACCCCGCTGGCCCGCATCGTGGCCGAGACCGACTGGCTCACCGCCCGGCCACGGGACGCGGCCGGGCAGCACGCCTCCCACGAGGCGATCGCTGCCGCCGCCACGAGCATGCGGCACATCTGCGACACCCTGCTGTCCGAAGCCCGCGCGCGCACCGAGCAGCCGCCCGGCCGCTGCCTGCTGTCCTCATTGGCCCATCACGTGGCCGAGCAGTACGCGCAGCTGCACCCCGACGCCCCGCCGCTGTCCGTACGGGGCGGCGCCGAGGTCACCGCAGGGGTCTCCCCCGCAGTCGTGGAACGCATGCTCATGCCGCTGCTCGACAACGCCCGCCGCTACGCCGCCACCGCCGTCACCCTGACGTACGCGCAGACCCCGGCCGGTGTCGAGCTCGCCGTGACCGACGACGGCCCGGGTGTGCCCCCGGAGACCGGGGCGGACGTCTTCGAACCGGGCCGCCGCGCCGACCCGGACGACGGTCATGACGGGGCCGGTCTCGGGCTGGCCCTGGCCCGGCGGCTGGCCCGCGCTTCCGGCGGCGACATCGAGTGGGACCCGGCCGCCGCCGGAGCACGGTTCGTGGTCAGCCTTCCGACGGGCTGACGGGAGCGGGGGTGGCGTCCCGCCGGGTCACCGTCAGATAGCTGACGAGGGCCAGAATCAGGACGAGGAAGATCGCGCTGGTGCCGACCGTACCGAGGCCGAGACCGCCGTCGGCGCGCGGCTGCGAGAGGTAGTCGCCGAACGAGGCGCCCAGCGGGCGGGTGAGGATGTACGCGATCCAGAACGCCGGGACGGCGGCGAGGCCGAGCCCGTAGTGGGCGGCGGCCACGGCGGCGATGAGCACGGCGAACAGCACTGCGGACACCCAGTACCCGAGGTCCATCCGCTCCGCCGTGAGGTCGCCCGCCGAGGTGCCGAGAGCGAACGTGAAGAGGATCGCAGCCCAGTAGAACGCTTCACGGCGGACCGTGTGAATGGAGTGGATGGAGAGCGTCCGCTCGCTCGCGTACCAGGCGGCGAACACCGCGACGAGCACCACGGCGAAGACGGCCGTCGTCGTCTCCAGCGCCACCCCGAAATTGTCCGTGAGGTTGTCGCTCACCAGCGTGCCGACCACGCTGATCAGCACCACGGCGAGCCAGTAGAGCCCGGGGACGTACTTCTTGGCCCGGAACTGGAACCAGAGCGTGCCGACCAGTAGCACGGCCATGACCAGCGAAGCATGTGCCCGAGTCGGCCGAAGCGATGGCCGAGGCGTTCGACCGGTCCCTGGAGATCACCGCGCCGTTGCGAAGGGCCCACGGCTGATGGCCAGTTTCCTGACACATCATCGCATCGTCCTCGACCGCACGCTGCCGGTCCGGCGCCGCCACGCGGCCCTTCGAACCTGTCTCGACCTGTACGCCCCGTACGGGTTCCGGGCCACCTACCACCATCTGACGGTCAGCGCCCGGATGCCGCGCGACCTGTCCGCCGATCCCGAGTCTCTGACGCGTGCGGTGACCGAGCTCCACGAAGCGCGCCTGCTCCGGCTGGCCGAGGACGCCCAATACGCCGAGCAGCGGCGACGCGAGAAGCAAGCCGGCCGGCGGGTGCCCAGACGGCCGGGAACGTGGTGGCACCTCCACGGGCGGCACACTTACTTCCAGACGGATCCGCTCTGCCACCCGGCCCTGCTGCTCCCCGAGTTCGTCCGCCGCCAGACCCTCCTGGCGCACAGCGAATCGGTGCCCGGTTGCGCACGCTGCGGCAACGAGCAGCCTGCGGTGTCCCGTTCGACCGGCCACGGATTCATCGACCTGTGCCGCGGCTGCGGAGCTGTACTGCGCTCCTGCACGTGCGGCCGCCCCCACTACCTGCACCCCCGCGAGAAGGACCTGTGGCCACGCCTGTGGCGCCGTGAGCACATGACTGACGACGGACTGCCCAACCCCCATTGGCCGGGCGGCCTCGAGGACCGCATCGCCGGACTGCACCTGTGGTGCCCGGCGCCCTCACGGATGCGGAGGGACGGATGAGCGAACTCTCCTTCTACGCCCAGGTCGTGGCCAAGGGCATGGTTCACGGCCTCGACTGCGGTGCCACGCCCGACGAGGCCACTGCCCGGCTCAGTCAGCGGTGCGCAGTTGCTCGGACCAGTCGGCCGGCACCCGTCCGGCCGGGCCGGGCACGGGCTGGTCCAATGGGTGGCTCTCCGGTAGGGCCAGCTGCGGACCGGACTCGTACAACTCGGAGGTGTCGTAGTTCCAGAACCAGCTCTCGCCCGGCTCGAAGCTGCGGATCACCGGGTGGCCGGTCGCCTCGGCGTGCGCGGTGGCGTGCTTGGACGGGGAGTCGTCGCAGCAGCCGATGTGGCCGCAGCGGGCGCAGCGCCGCAGATGAAACCACCAGCCGTCGACCGCGTCGCAGTCGACGCAGCCGGTCCCGCTCGGCGGCACGGTGGGGTTGATCGGATTCTCGGTGCTCATGGTAGCTCCAGCGGGGTGTCGGGTCCTCTGGGGTTGACCGGGAGGCGGACCTGGAAGCGGGTGTCGCCGGGCACGGACTCGAGCCGCAGGTCGCCGCCGTGCCGGTTGACAATGATGCGCCAGGAGACGTCCAGGCCCAGTCCGGTGCCTTCGCCGACCGGTTTGGTAGTGAAGAACGGGTCGAAGGCGCGGTCCCGCACGTCGGCGGGCACGCCGGGACCGGTGTCGCGGAACTCGACCAGCACGCGGTCGCCGTCCCGTCGGGTGCGAACGGTGAGTGTGCCGCCGGAGCCGGTGCTGCGCATGGCCCAGACGGCGTTGTCGATCAGGTTCGTCCACACCTGGTTCAGCTCGGCGGGGTAACCGGGGATGCGGGGCAAGGTGTGGTCGTAGTCGCGCACGACGGTGATGTTCGGGCCGATCTTCGCAGAGAGCATCAGCAGCGTGCTGTCCAGCAGCTCGTGCACATCAGCGTTCTGATACGGGGCGCGGTCCAGCTGCGTGTACTGCTTCGCCGCGCCGACGAGCCCGGAGATGCGGTTGGTGGCGTCCTCGATCTCGTTCAGCAGCAGTTCGGCCTCAACTGTGCATCCCAGCCAGTTCAGCGCTCTGCCGAGCATGTCCTCGGGCAGCGCCTCGGCGATCCGGTCCAGCCAATCGTTGCCCAGGCTCGCCTGGACGAGGACCGGCGCCAGCTGCCAGCTGTCGCCGACGCCGTGCTCGTCCATCCAGTCGCCGAGCTCGTCCTCGCGGTCCGCGGCCTGCAGCGGGCTGAGCGCCTGGGCTTGTCCCATCTGGCCGACGGTCATGTCCTGCAGCTCGCTCAGGCGAGTCAGGTACTCGCCTCTGAATGGCTCAGCCGCGAGGTCACCGAACTCGCGGCGCACCGTGGCCAGGCGTTCCCGCAGCGCCGAGGTGGCGCGCACGGCGGCGGCTGCGGGGTTGTTGAGCTCGTGGGTGAGCCGGGCCGTCACCGACCCGAGGGCCAGCAGCCGCTCCCTCTGGCCGACCGCCTCCTGGGTGTTCTTGAACCCGAAGAACAGGCCCTCCAACAGGTGGACGGCCATCGGGAACCAGTCGCGCATGATCTCCGCGAAGGCTTCTGCGGGCAGCACGAAGAACCGCGATCGCTCGGTCACCCGCAGCGAGTTGTTGTACACCTGGGGCACCTGGTCACCGAGGTACGCCTGGAAGGCCCCGGCATACACCCCGGGCACAGACGTACGGCTGACGTCCACCTCCTGCCCGCCAACGGTGCGTGAGAGCACCACGGTCCCCTGGAAAAGCACATACAGGCTTGCGGCCGGATCGCCTTCTCGGTACACCGGGCCCGGGTCGAGCCACTCCACGCGGCCGTCACGGCACAGCCGGGCGAGCTGGCCGGCAGTCAGTTTCTCGAACAGGAACAGCGACCGCAGCTCCTCCTCGCCGCATCGCTCCGGGCCGGGGGTCATGACTGCTCCAGATAACGGTGCACGAGCATGACGGCCATGGCGCCTTCGCCGACCGCGCTGGCGACCCGCTTGGGGGAAGCTGAGCGTACATCTCCGGCCGCGAAGACCCCCGGCACATTGGTCTCCAGGTGGTACGGGGGCCGGTCCAGAGGCCACCCGGCGGGCGGACGCCCATCGGCGGTCAGATCGGGCCCCGTCAGCACGAAGCCGTACGGGTCCCGGAGCACCGTGCCATCCAGCCAGTCGGTCAGCGGGGCAGCCCCTATGAAGACGTACAGCCACTGCGCATCAACGGTCGCGGTCTCCCCGGTGGCGTGGTTGCGCAAGGTCAGCCCCTCCAGGTGCTCCTTCCCGTGGGCGGCCTCCACGACCGTATCCGTGCGCACGGTGATGGTGGGGGCGTCCTCGACCCGCTGGAGCAGGTAGTAGGACATTGAGGCGGCCAACTGCGGCCCCCGCACCAGCAAGGTGACCTTCCGGGCAGTACGGGCGAAGAACATCGCCGCCTGGCCGGCGGAGTTCGCCCCGCCCACGATGTACACGTCCTGCCCCTGGCAGGCGGACGCCTCAGTCAACGCCGAACCGTAGTAGACCCCGCGCCCAGTCAGCCCGGCAGCCCCCGGCACGTCCAGCTGCCTGTACGACACCCCCGTCGCAAGGATCACGGCGTGCGCCGAGATGGCGGAACCATCGGGGAAACGCACCGTGCGGGCGGCCCCGTTCACCTCCAGTCCGGTGACCTTGCACGCCGTGAGCAGCTCCGCGCCGAACTTCACGGCTTGGCGGCGTGCCCGGTCGGTGAGCTGCACCCCGGAGACACCGTCGGGGAAGCCAAGGTAGTTCTCGATGCGGGAGCTCTGGCCGGCCTGGCCGCCGGTCGCCTCGCGCTCGACGACGACGGTGCGCAGCCCCTCCGAGGCCCCGTAGACAGCCGCACCGAGACCTGCGGGGCCGGCGCCGACAATAACCAGGTCGTAGAAGTCGGCCGCGGGTGTGGTCGACAGGCCCACGCGGGCGGCCAGGTCTCGTTCATCGGGTTCCACGAGCGCGGTGCCGTCCGGGGTCACCACCAGTGGCAGTTGCAGCCCGTTGTGCCCCGCGGCGGCCAGCAGCCGCCTGCCCTCCGGCTCCTCGCTCGAGTACCACCGGTAGGGCACCTGGTTGCGGGCCAGGAACTCCCGGATCTGTGTGGAGCGGGCAGACCAGCGGTGGCCGACGACCTTGGTGATGGCCACGGTCCGGCCGGCGGTTTCCCGCCACGATTCCAGCAGAGCGTCCACCACCGGGTACAGCTTCTCTTCCGGCGGCTCCCACGGCTTGAGCAGGTAGTGGTCGAGGTCGACGACGTTGATGGCGTCGATCGCGGCGTTGGTGTCGGCGTAGGCGGTGAGCAAGACCCGTCGGGCCCCTGGGAAAAGGTCGAGCGCCTCTTCCAGGAACTCGACGCCGTTCATCTGCGGCATCCGGTAGTCGGCCAGGATCACAGCGACCGCTGCGCCGCGCAGCTTCAGCTCACGCAGCGCCTCCAGCGCCGCCGCGCCGGACTCGGCGCGGACCACACGGTACTTCTCTCCGTAGCGGCGGCGCAGGTCACGGGCGACAGCCCGGGACACCGCGGGATCGTCGTCCACGGTCAGAAGCACGGTCCGCACCGCATCGGCGGTCTCTTCCATGGTTCACCACCCGGGCTGTCGCGGGGCTGGGGAGGCGACACTCCTTCCAGTGTGCTCGCTGACACGCGGAACGGCTCGCCATCGCCGCGCCCTGGGGCAGGTGGCTCGCAGGCTCCTCGGTACTGGTGCGGGGTTGGTGCGTGCGGTCAGCGCAGGTGAGGCGAGCTTCTTCGACCACAGCGGTCTTCCCCCTCCACACGCTGGGCCCGCTCAGCGAGGAGGCTTGGACATGCCGTTCGCTGCCTGTTCGGCCAGATCTCCGCGGCCTACCAGGCCTAGCTGCCCGCTGGCCGACCCTCGCTCCCGACGCTTCCCCGTGTTGGGGCGCGGCGGCGGCCGGGCACGCACCTTTCGGGCACGCTCCCGGCGGCCGGCGGCCAGGCGCAGCCCTGGGACGCAGGGCCGACGTCCGCGGCGGGGCGACGGAGGCTGGGGCGAGCGGGCGGGCCAGGGCTCCCGGGGCCGGGCGCCGGGGGCGGGTCACAGTTGGGGAGGCGCGTCACCGCCGAGGAGGGTGATCAGCTGAGCGAGGAGGCCGTCGAGTTCGCGGCCGACGTCGGCGATCCGCGGGTCGCCGTAGCTGGCGAACAGCAGGCTGGGCTGGTCCACGGCGAGCTTGGTCTCGCCGTCGGGGTCGGCGTAGAGCAGGGTCCGCAGTGGTGCATGCAGCATCACCGACGGGTCGTGGCGGAACATGCGTTCGGCGATGGTGTGGTTGCCCATCAGGTACTGCGTGGCCTTCCATGTGGACGGCGAGCCGGCCATGACGGCGGTGATGTCGCTGCGGTAGTAGCGCATGAACCCGTGCGGGGCGTTGATCTCGGCGAGCTCGAGCGTGGCCTGCCACGAGGCCATCTGGAAGAAGCGGTGTAGATCGATCTCGGGGACAAGAGCTTCGTAGTGCTCGCGCGCTGCGTCGTAGGGGCGCGGGAGCGCCACAACGAGCCGTCGGGCGGGGTGATCGATGACGACGGTGTCTCTGGTCATGGCTGTGCCTGTTCGTCGTCGGAGTGGACGAGCTCGACATCGTGGATGTCGAGCGTGATGGAAGGGAGGTTGAGGTTGACGCTGTTGTCGGGATTGCGGCGGAAGACTCGTCGGCGCGTCGCCACGAGCAGCCCGTCGAAATTCTGGTAGCGGCTGGTGTAGTGGCCGACCAGGGTGCTGCCATTGACTTCCGCGATGTAGTCCGTGCGCCGTTGCATTCCGAGGGCGTCGAAGTAGAACACTTGGTCGGGGTTGTGCGTGGCGATCTCGGGTGGGAAGCGCACCTGCAGGCGTCGCCAGGTCTGCCCGGCCTCGCGCCACGGTTCGATCTCGCGGACCCGCACGTCCGGATGGGTGAAGAGGAATGGGGTGGTGAAGTAGTTCCAGCACGCGTAGCCCAGGAAGTAGCCGAGGTGGAGGGCGTCCCAGGTGCTGTTGCGCAGCATTCCCTTGAAACCGGCGCGTGCGGGGGCGAGGGTTTCGACCGGTTCGCCATCGAGGGTCTGCATGGTGACGCTGTCGGCGGCGGCGTCGAAGACCATGCGCCGGTCGGGGCGGGTGAACGGGGTGAATACGATGTGCTCTCCGGCCGTGTCGAGTGTCAGGATCTGGTCGAACGTCTTCTCTGGTGGCCAGCCCTTCATCGCCCAGATCGGGCCGCCGATGGAGATGTCGACTTTCAGGCCGCGCAGGGTGTCCCAGAGCTCTTGACCGCCGGTGGTGGCGATTGCCAGATCGACGAGTTCGTCACTCATGGGCCGGGCCCTTTCCGGGGCGGTTTCGGCGTGCACAATCAATCCGGTGCCCGTGTAGCCACTGGACCCGTGCACGATGGTCGGCCGGCGCCTCCGACGCTCAGCCCGCAACGCAGGACACGCTGGACAACGCACGACGAGGGCGCGGCTTCAGAGGCCGAACAGGCCGGGGTTCTCACGGACGTATTCGGCCACCCCCGAAGGAGGCCGCCCGGTGACCTGCTCGACCCCGTCCGCCTTGCGGTCGTATCGATTCTCCGCGTGAAGGCGAGCCATGGTGGAGATGTGCTGGAAGACGTGGTCCGGCAGCCCCAGCGGCCTGAGATCGTCGACGATCCACTCCTGCAGGGGGACAGCGGTGTAACCGACCGGCCGGCCCAGAGCTGCGGAAACCTCCGCCGCCATGGCGGCGATGTCCTGCGAGCGCGGGCCGGTGAGCTCATAGATCCGGCCGATGTGCGGGGCCGGATCGGCCAGGATCTCCTCCACGACCGAGGCGACGTCCCCGGCCGCCACTGGGGAGGTTTTCGCCCGGCCGAAGGGCAGTCTGATGGTTCCGTACTTCGGGATCGAGGAAAAGCCGACACGGAACAGCGGGTTCTCCATGAACACGGTGGGCCTGATCTGGACAACGGGCAGGCCTGACCAGCCAAGAACCTGCTCGACCAGCCACTGCTGCCGCTGCTGCACAGACTCGGAGGTGCTGGTGAGGTCCATCTCGGAGACAGTCAGCTGCGACATGTTGACGAACGCTTCCAGGCGTCCGTACGCGCGCGCGACGGCCGCCACCGTCACGGCAGCCTCCAGATACTGCGCCGACACGCCCATGCCGAAGTACATACGTCCACAACCGGCCAGGGCGTCGGCGACGTCGCCCGCGCGCGTCAGGTCTCCGACGACGACCTGGGCGCCCGTCGCGCGCAGCGCCTGGGCCCGCTCGTCATCGCGACGCACCATGGCCCGGACGGGCAGGCCCCGTTGCCGAAGTCCTTCGACCACGGATCGTCCGACGGCGCCGACGCTGCCCGCCGCGCCCGTCACCAGCATCGGCAGCACACTGGCTTCCGGGGTGCGGTCCATAGGAGCAGCCTGCGGTGCACACTGCCAAGGCGCAACCGGAGCCCGACGAGCCGTCCGCGCTGCGACAACAGTCGGCTCATGTGCGGGCCCTCGATGGCTACACGGGCGGGTGCTGTCGAAAGCATGCTCGGTCGGGCGGGTACTGGGGCGCCACGTACGACGACAGCCGTGCGTAACTGCTGGACGTCACGAGCGGCGCCACGCTGCTGTTGATCCCCTTCGGGCCCTCGGTCGACGCACTGACCATGGTGCTTGACGAGTTCCGCGAGGTATCGGCACGCATCGAAAGCAGGGCGCGTACAAGCATGCCCCTACAGGATGATGTGGCGGAGGCACTCGACGTCAAGAATGAGGCCCACAGGGTCAAGCACCACGAGGAAGCCGCGGAACGCCTTCATCGCCATGCCGCCACTCCTTGACCGCGAACCGGTCGCCGACGCGTCGCACTTCGGCTGCGCCCGGCCCGGGGAAATGCGCGGGGAGCAGCAGGGCGCCCCAGTCCGCGGCCTCCCCCAGCACCCGGTGCCGGCTGGCCCGTGCGCGGGGCTCGTCCTCGGGGAAGACGTAGTCGCGGGCGCGGCCTTTGGTGGGCAGCTCGACCACCTGGGTGATCTCCACGTTTCCACGCGCGATGGTGTCCATGTCCCCAGCCTGCGTGCCGGTGCCGCAGGCGCCATGGCCGATGGACAGGAGTCGGTTATCCCGGAGGCGCGGCGCTCGGCGCCTTCCTCGCCGTGACCACCGCCGCCGTCCACCGCGTGGGGCTCGCCCCGCGCGGGCTGCGTGCCATCGCCCAGGTGCTCGGCCCGCCGCGCCGCCTGCTCGATCGCGCTGAGCGAACCGTCCACGCCTGTCACCTCATGCCCTTGACCCGCCAGCAGAATGGCGTTCTCACCCAGTCCGCAGCCCACGTCGAGCACCTTGTCGCTGAAGCCTCCCGCGCGCCCCAGGTCCACCACGGCTCGCTGGGGCTCACCGATGTCCCAAGGAATCAGCACCTCAGCGGGGGTAAAGCCGTCGAAGGACGTGCGTCCCGCGTACAACGCGTCGCATTCCTTGCCCTCTTGAGAGAAACTCCGCTTTTGCGTGGTCATGCCGGCCCCCCTGTCGCTCGCAAGCTCGTCAACCACCACTTGGTGGATCTGGTGCGCCCTGGATGTGGGGCAGTTGCGTTCCTACTGGACGTTGTTCGCTTCTTGCGTCGTCGCGGCCACAGGGGCGGCCTCGACCTTCGGTCCGGCCTCGGCCGCGGAGCCAGCCGTGGAACGCATCCGTGACGCAACGATGAGCGTGAGGACGACGACCACGGCCATGGCCAGGAAGACGTCGGAGTAGGCCGAGCCGTCATCACCGGAGTAGAGGGGGTTGATGGCGTCACTGCCGCCCTGCTGCCTCGCGGACGCCAGCACGCCGAACACGGCGGGGCCAGTACCGGCCCCGAGGAACTGGGCCCCCTGGAGGATCCCGAGGCCGACACCGGCCTGCTCGGGGGGCAGCTCGCTTGCCGCAGCGCCGATGATGGTGGTCATCACAAGCATGAAGCCGATGCTCAGCCCGAGGATCCCGACACCGGCGAAGACCACCGAGGAGCCGCCGGTGAAGGACGAGAGGAACAGCGAGAACAGCCCGATGAGGCCGAGCCCGAAGAGCACCAGGAGCCGCGTGCCGACGCGGCCGGCGAGGCGCCCGATCCACGGCGAGAGAAGCGCGGTCATGACTCCGGCCGGAATCATGACCAAGGCGCCCTCACCCGGGGTGAGTTCGTTGACCTCCACCAGCAGCAGCGGGACGAACACCAGACCGCCGAGGTTGACGACCATGGCCAGGAACGCGACGAAGATGCCGGTCCGGTAGACGCGATTGGTGAACAGCGATGGCGGAACGAACGGCTCGTCGACACGGACGGTGCGCACCCCGAAGAGCGCGAGCGCCGCGATCGCGACCACGAGGCTGCCCCAGGACAGGGGTTCGGTGAAGCCGGAGACCTGCGCCCGGGTCATGCCGAACAGCACGAGACCGGCTCCGAGGCCGAGGAGCATGCCGCCGGGGAGGTCGAGCCGGCCCGAGCCCTGCGGAGTCTCGTCCGGGAGTACGCGCATGGCCGGGAAAAGCAGCAGCAGCGAGACCACAAGCGTGATCCAGAACAGTGCAGGCCAGCTGAGCGCTTCCCCGATGCCGCCGCCCAACGCCGGTCCAGCGGCGGTGCCGACGCCCGCACCGGCGGAAACGACGCCGATCCCGACACCGCGCCGCTCCGGCGGCAGCAGCGTCGTGACGGCGATGATCGAGAGCACGGGGATCGCGGCCGCGCCGACGCCCGTCACGATCCGCCCGGCCACGAGCACGGCCAGACTCGGGGAGATCGCGCAGATCAGGCTCCCGACGGCGTAGGTGAGGAGCGCGAAGGCGAAGAGACGACGCAGGCTCACGCGGTCCGAAATGCGGCCGTACAGGGGAATCCCGACCGCGAACATCAGCAGGAAGCCAGTGACAACCCAGGCAAGTTCCGCCTCGGAGGCCCCGAACTCGGACCCGATCGTCGGAAGCATCAGATTGACCATGTCGCTGGCCGTAACCGTGACGAGGATCGCCGGCATCAGCACGGCCAGTAAGCCCAGTCCTGAGCCAGTCCGCTCGGTCGTTGTCGACGTGGAAGTCATGCGAGGCCCTTCGGGCGACTTTCCGCCACCATGGTAGTTACAGTTAGGGCAAAAGAGCGGCGGAGGACACCGCCTCCGCCATCGGTCAGTTGGTGACGCGTTGCGCGACCTCACGCTCACTGGCCAGCACTTGCCGGACAAGGTGGGCGATCGTCGTCCGCCCGAGCCGTTCCTTCATGGCCCGCTCCGCGTCCTGGAACTCCACCTCGAGCAGCTTCTCCATGTTCCGCCCCACCTCGCATTCAGCGCTCGGCGGATGCGGGTGCCGCGAAAGGATCGGCCCCGCCTCTACGGCGGTGTACGCGTCGTAGAGCGTGATCTCACGGGCGGGCTGGGCAAGCGACCAGCCGCCGTTACGCCCCTCGGTGGACCAGACCAGACCGGCATCCCGCAGACTGCCGAGGATCCGCCGCACCAGAACCGGATTACTGGCCAGGCTCTCCGCGATCTCCGCGGAGGTCAACGAGTGATCCCAGCGCCCCAGCATGGTGAGTGCGTGAATCGCGACCGCACTCCTGCTGCTGATGCTCACCATGACCCCTTCGCGACCGCCACCTCGCCAATCCAACTGCAACAACGCTAGTAGCAGTTTGATCCACGTGTCAATCCGGCATGCCCGAACTCGTCGACGCGAGACCTTGCCCTCGCGCAGGATCCCGCGCAGGGTCTCCCGGCTGATGGCCGCGGTCACCTTCTGCTTGATGAGGTGGTCGGCGAGCTTGCTCAGGCTCCAGGTGGAGAACGCGGTGACCTTCCAGTCGGCGGGGGACGTCCGGGCAATCAGACAGATGTGCTCGCGCACCTCGTCACTGATCGTCTTGGGGCGTCCCCCGCTCCATTTTGGGTCCAGCGCGTCGAACGCCCGGTCGTTGAAGGCCCAGCCCCACCGACACCGACGACCGCATGATGGCGGGTCCCGCCGAGTAGGGTACGGACGTGCTCCGATTCGGCCCGGTGCTGGTGTTCGCGGCGAGCAACTTCCCCTTCGCGTTCAGCGTGGTCGGCGGTGACACGGCATCAGCCTGGGCAGCCGGATGTCCCGTGGACTCTGCTGCCCAATTCGTTCAGGCGGAGAGTCGGTAGTTGAGTCGTTCGAGCCGGCTGTGGCGGGTGCGGTCGAGGGGGCCGGTGGTCCAGTG